>JAHDBV010000191.1 GCA_020630195.1 Acidimicrobiales bacterium | reverse complement strand
GTCTGACCTTCACCACCTTCCACTTCCCCGAACTCGTCGACATCAACCAGCTGACGAACGACGCCTGGGACAAGCGATCGGGCACGGCCGAGTTCAAAGCCGCCTCGATCCGCATCGACAAGCTGGAGCGCGAGCCCGCCCATGCCTGATCTGCATCTCACCGAGGATCGAGCCACCGACGCCGAGATCGCCGCCATCGACGCCGCGATCGCCGCCGTCGGGATCGACCCCGCCATCGTCTTCGAGACCGAACGCCTCGTCCGGGGCGGCGTGCACCGCAAGAACGAGCGGCGCCATGCGCTGCTGCCCGCGCTGCACGCCCTCCAGAACGCTTCGGGGTGGATCTCGCCGGGTGGCCTCAACCACATCGCCGAGGTGCTCGGCGTGCCGCCGGCCGAGGGTTACGGCGTGGCCAGCTTCTACGAGCTGTTCCGTGTCGACTCGGCCCCCGACCACACCGACGACGTGATCCACGTCTGTGTCGACTCGCCGTGCCTGGCGACGGCGGAGGCGAAGATCGCCGCCCTCGAGGCGGAGGGCAAGCACGTGCACCGCTCGCCCTGCCTCGGGCAGTGCGAGCGTGGCTCCACCGACGCGGCCGTGTTCATCCAGGGTCGCAACGGCCCCGACTCCGTGCCGGCCGACGAGCCGGGCGAGCTGTGGGACCTTCCCCAGAAGGGCGAGCCCCAGCTCAAGCTGCTCCGCAACATCGGCCGCATCGATCCGACCTCGATCGAGGCCTACATCGGCGCGGGTGGCTACAAGGCACTCGCCGCGGCCTTCGCGATGGGGGCCGAGCAGGTCGTCGAGGAGGTCGCCACCGCCGGCCTGATGGGCCGTGGTGGTGCCGCGTTCCCGACCGGCATCAAGTGGCGAGCCGTTGCGGCTGAAGCCGGGCAGTCCTACGTCGTCGCCAACGCCGACGAGTCGGAGCCCGGCACCTTCAAAGACCGCACGATCATGGAGAACGATCCGTTCTCGTTGATCGAAGCCATGACGATCGCCGGGTTCGCCACCGGGGCGACGAAGGGCTTCGTCTACATCCGCGGTGAGTATCCGCTCGCCACCACCCGTCTGCAGGTGGCCATCGACGCCGCCCGAGAAGCCGGCTTCCTCGGTGCCGGCATCGCCCGCTCGTCGGTCGAGTTCGACATCGAGATCCGCCGTGGTGCGGGTGCCTACATCTGCGGTGAGGAGACGGCGCTGTTCGCCTCCCTCGAGGGGTTCCGCGGGGAGCCGCGGCAGAAGCCCCCGTTCCCGACCACGAACGGTCTGTTCGATTCGCCGACGGCGATCAACAACCCCGAGACGCTCCTCAACGTCCTCCCGATCGTCCTCGAGGGCGGCGCGACCTATGGCGCCCTCGGCACCGAGGGGTCGAAGGGGCACAAGCTGTTCTGCCTCTCCGGTGACGTCGCCCGGCCGGGTACCTACGAGGTCGAGTTCGGCCCGACGCTGCGCGAGGTCATCGAACTCGCCGGGGGCGCACGGGGCGAGATCGCCGCGGTGCTCATGGGCGGTGCCGCGGGTTCGTTCGTCGGCCCTGAAGCGCTCGACATGCCGCTCACCATGGAAGCCGTGCGCGAGGCGGGGACGACCCTCGGCTCGGGTGTGGTGATGGTGTTCAACACCGACACCGACTTCGACGCCGTGTGTGTGCGCCTCGCCGAGTTCTTCCGCAACGAGTCGTGCGGCCAGTGTGTGCCGTGTCGCGTCGGTGCGGTTCGACAGCACGAGCTCCTGGTGCGGGCGGCCGACGCTGCATCGCAGAAGAACGCCGAGCCCGAGAAGAAGATGGTGCTCAACGGTGAGGTCGAACTCCTCGCCGAGATGGACCAGGCCATGAAGGACGCCTCCATCTGCGGCCTCGGCCACACCGCCTCGACCGCCGTGCGTTCGGCGATCGCCCTCGGACTGATCGGATCCCCGTCATGACCGCAACACCCGTGACGCTCATCGAGACCACCGTCACCATCTCGGTCGACGGTCGGAACGTGACGGTGCCCGAGGGTGCCTCGGTGCTCGACGCCTGCACCGCCGCCGGGGTCGACACCCCGACGATCTGCTACGCCGAGAACCTCACACCGGTCAACGCCTGCCGCGTCTGCGTCGTCGAGATGGAGGGCTCACGCACCCTCGTGCCGTCGTGCAGCCGCGCCGCGGAAGACGGCATGACGATCCAGACCGACACCGAGCGGGTGCGTCACAGCCGCAAGATGGTGCTCGAGTTCCTCGCATCCGGCACCGACCTGAGTCAGGCCCCCGACATCCTCGGCTGGATCGCCGAGTACGGCGCCGACCCCGACCGCTACGGCGACGACCGGGAGACGATGAACGAAGAGGTCAAGGTCCAGGACGACCTCTACATCCGTGACTACGACAAGTGCGTGCTCTGCTACAAGTGCGTCGAAGCCTGTGGCGACGACGCCCAGCACACCTTCGCGATCGCCATGTCGGGTCGTGGGTTCGGCAACCGGATCTCGACCGAGTTCGACGTGACCCTGCCCGACTCGGCCTGTGTCTACTGCGGTAACTGTGTGGCGGTGTGCCCCACGAACGCGCTGCAGTTCAAGACCGAGTTCGATCTCCGGCAGGCCGGCAACTGGCGTGAAGCGGACCAGGACGTGACCCGCACCGTCTGCTCCTACTGCGGTGTGGGCTGCAACCTCGAGCTCCACACCCAGGACGATCGGATCGTCAAGGTGACCTCGCCGAACGACCACTCCGTCACGAGCGGTCACCTGTGCATCAAGGGGCGTTTCGGCTGGCAGTACGTGCACGCCGGCGCCGACGACTGAGCATCGTTCGTCGAACGCGTCCGGGTCGCCCGGCCCGATCGGTGGGGCCTCTACCGTGGCGCGGATGAACAGGCGTTGGGCCGCGTTGGCCGTCGTGAGCGGTGTGGGCGTCGCCCTCGTCCTGGTCGCCGGGGCCGTCGTCGCCGCCGTCCTGATCGGCTGACGACCGGAC
>JAHDBV010000009.1 GCA_020630195.1 Acidimicrobiales bacterium | reverse complement strand
CGGAGCACCCAGGTCGAGGCGACGCCGATCCACTCCCGCAGGATCAGGCGGGTCCGATCGGCGACGCCGAGATCCCCGACGCCGCCCACACCGAACACGTCACCCTCGTGGCAACGGCCGAGCAGGGTGCGGGATCGGTGCAGGTGGTAGTCGGACGTGACGACCACGAGATCGTCCCAACCCTCCGCCTCGGCGATCGCGGAGATCGTCTGCGCTTCTCCCCTCGTCGTGTCCGGGTCGGGAAACGGGCACCGCACCTCGAAGGGCAGATCGGGGTCGGCACAGACCCGGTTGGCTCGACCCCAGCCGGGCACCTCGCCGTTCATGATCACGAGCACCGGCGAGACACCGGTGTCCATCACCTCGAGCGCCGTCCGCAACCGCTCACTGCCGCCACCGGCGAAGAGCACGACGGCGTCGACCGACTCGGGCAACTCGTCGTTCGATGGCCACCGGAGCCACAGACCCGTGAGCACGAGCCACACGGCGAGGCCGACCGACGCCACGACCACGGCCGGTCGGGGGAACGAGCGGGACGAGGCGGGCACACGGCGAGCCTGACGCCGTCGATGCACCGATCGTCGTCGCCCCGTCGAATCCGCGCGAGATCTTGACGAACCGGGCCCGTCCATCGCCCGCGGCGACGGGGCAGCGGCCGCCTCTGCGGGGTCGGCCCGACCCCCGTGGTATCGATGAGCCGTGAGCTTGTTCGATGTGACGACGCCGGCATCGGTCGTCGCCCCGCCACCCACGCCGGTCTTCGGCGCCCGGGAGGTCGGCGACGACGATCGTGCCCGATTCGCCGACGACGGTGTCATCTGCCTCCGGGGCGTCCTCGACGCCGAAGCCGTCGAGCTGCTCCGGCGGGCGGTGGATGACGCCATCGAGCGACCGGGGCCGCACGGCTACCAGGTCGCGAACCCCGGTGATCCCGGCTTCTTCTTCACCGACTACAACCTGTGGCAACGCGACGAACGGGTGCGACGGTTCATCGAAGACGGACCCGTCGCCGATGTCGCTCGGTCCCTCGTCGGGTCGCCCGGTCTCACGCTCTACTTCGACAACGTCTTCGTGAAGGCGGCGGGGAGCCGCAACATCGTGCCGTGGCACGAGGACGCGATGTACATGCGGATGAACGGCACCGTGTTGAACTTCTGGATCGCACTCGATCCCGTTCCGCTCGACTCCGCGGTCATGTTCAAGCGTGGCTCGCATCGCCGTGACGCCCCGACGTCGCTGGCGATCCACTTCGACCAGGCGAAGACCTACGCCGACCCGCTGACGCGCGGTCGGGTGCCCTTGGAGGACTTCGGCCCGATCGATCGCGAGTTCGACACGGTCTGCTGGGCCGCCGAGCCCGGCGACGCCGTGGTGTTCACCCAGCGCACGTTCCACTCGTCGCCGCCGAACAACGCCGGTCGCATCCGGCGAGCCATCGGCTTCCTCCTGCTGGCGGACGACGTCACGTTCGACGCCGATCCGGGCACGAGCGATCCGCCGTTCCGAGGCGAGGGCCTCGTGGACGGCGGTCCGCCGCAGTGCGCGTCGTTCCCGCGACTGCGCTGAGGTCGACCAGAGAGCCCGATCTCAGTAGTGCCAGGGGTACGGAGCCCAGTCGGGGTCGCGCTTCTCGAGGAACGAGTCGCGGCCCTCGGCGGCTTCGTCGGTGCCGTAGGCGAGACGGGTCGCCTCACCGGCGAACACCTGCTGGCCCACGAGCCCGTCGTCGATCAGGTTGTGCGAGAACTTCACCATGCGCTGCGCCGTCGGCGACTTGCCCATGATCTCGGTGGCCCACTGCAACGCCTCGCGTTCCAGCTCGGCGTGGGGCACCACGGCGTTCACCGCACCCATGCGGTGCATGTCGTCGGCCGAGTAGGTGCGGCCGAGGAAGAAGATCTCCCGGCTGAACTTCTGGCCGACCTGGCGGGCCAGGTAGGCGGAGCCGAAGCCGCCGTCGAAGCTGGCGACGTCGGTGTCGGTCTGCTTGAACTTGGCGTGTTCGGCCGAGGCGAGGGTCATGTCCGACACGACGTGGAGCGAGTGCCCACCACCGGCGGCCCACCCCGGCACGACGCAGATGACGACCTTCGGCATCATGCGGATCAGCCGCTGCACCTCGAGGATGTGGAGGCGGCCGGAGCGGGCGGGGTCGATCGCATCGGGGGTGTCGATCGGGTTCCCGTCGTCGTCGGTGTCGGTGTAGCGGTAGCCGTCCTTGCCCCGGATGCGCTGGTCGCCTCCGGAGCAGAACGCCCAGCCCCCGTCACGGGGCGACGGACCGTTGCCGGTGAGCAGCACACACCCGACGTCGGGGCTCTGGCGGGCCTGGTCGAGGGCCCGGTACAGCTCGTCGACGGTGTTCGGACGGAAGGCGTTGCGGACCTCGGGCCGGTCGAACGCCACCCGGACACAGCCGATGGCCTTGGCCCGGTGGTAGGTGATGTCGGTGAAGTCGAACCCCGGGACCTCGTCCCAGGCCTCGGGGTCGAACAGTTCGCTCACGGTCTCGGACGCCATGGCGGCGTACGTTAGGGCCGTGTCGACGACGAGGCCTCAGCGTGTGCTGATCGTGGGGAACTCCGGCACCGGGAAGTCGACCCTGGCCGGCCGACTCGCCGCGGCCTGGGACCTCGACCACATCGAACTCGACGCGCTCCGCTTCGTCGGCCCCGAGTGGGAGCAGGCCCCCGCCGACGAACTCGAACGACGCTTCGAGGGCGCCATCGCCAACCCCCGACGGGCGATCGCCGGGAACGTCAACACGCAGGACTGGTGGAACCGGAACGACCTGATCATCTGGCTCGACCTGCCCACCCGGGTCTGGTTGCCCCGCCTGGTCCGCCGCTCGATCACCCGGATCCGAACGAAGGAACCGCTGTGGGGTGGGAGCATCGAGACCGCCCGTGACGTGTTCCACTGGAACCCGGAGCGCAGCGTGATCATGTACGCCGTGGTGCACGGCCGACGGCGGATGCGGCGGTTCGAGGACTACGGCGCCGACCCCGGTGCGCCCGAGACCTGGCGGGTCCGTTCGACCGCCGAGCTCGACCGTCGCCTGGGCGAGCTCGATCCCGACGCCTGACGGATGTGGCGGCCCGGTCGCTGGTGACACCGACCTCCGACCGGGTCGGTCAGAGGTCGCGGATCGCCTCGGCGACGGCGGCGTGGAGGGCGTCGTGCAGCGCCACGTTGTCGTCGTGGGAACCGCACCGCGCCACCCGGACCCGGACCCCGCTCGGGCGGAGATCGGCGGGATCGTCGAGCGGCCCGGCCGGCAGCTCGGCGGCGTCGAGGCCGTGGCTCGCGGCCAGGGCCACGAGGTCGGTCGAGTGCGGGGTGCCGAACAGTTCGACGTAGCGGTCGTCCGGCACGAGCGAGCGTTGCGGCAGGAACGAGAAGATGCCGCCGCCACGGTTGTCGACCACCACGACCGTGAGATCGAGATCCCGTTCGGCGAGGGCCACGAGTGCGGTCGAGTCGTGCAGGAACGCGACGTCGCCGACGACCACGATCGTCGGTTCCCCGAGCGAGGCGATCCCGATGGCCGTGGCGACCGTGCCGTCGATCCCGTTCGCGCCACGGTTGGCGTGGACCCGCACGTCGTCGCGGGCCTGGCCGAACCACTCGAGGTCGCGCACCGGCATCGACGAGGCGACGACGAGCGCCCCGAGATGCTCACCGGCGGCCAGCGCCGATCGGAGCACGGCCGGCTCCGACCACACCGGCGGGTCGGCCTCGGCCCGTTCGGCGAGGGTGCGCACGATGGCGGCGGCGGCGAGATCGTCGGCGGCCTGCCATTGCCCACCGCGGCGTGAGCGGTTCACCAGTGACCGCTCCCGCAGCTCGTTGGCGAGGGCCGCCGGATCGGCCCGGACGAGGCGGGTCGCCTCGCGATCGGGATCCGACCAGGCACCGTCCCTCGTGACGACGACCTGCGTGGGCACCGATGCCGCCCACTGGCCGAGGACCTTCGAGGTGTGCGGCTCACCGAAGCGGATCACCACCTCGGGTCGGAAGCGCTCGGCGAACTCGGCGTCGCGGAGCAGCGAGTCGGCGTGACGGATGCTGCGGATCGTGCGCAGCCCCGAGCGGTGATCGGCGAGCAACGGCCAACCGAGCTCCCGGGCGAGGCGATACACCGGCTCGTCCTCACCGGCGCCACGGCCGGCGCCGTGGCCGGCGATGACGACGCCGTCGCGGTCGAGCAACGCCACGAGCGCCTCGATGTCGGGCGGTGTCGGGGCGCCGTCGGGACCGTCGGCGACATGCCACGGGGCGAGATCGTCACGTCCTGCCGGCAGCTCGGCGGCGGTGCCGACGAGTGGGTCACGGAAGCTGAGGTTCGCATGCACCGGGCCGGGGCGGCCCGACACGCCGAGGGCCTCGGCCACGAGGCGGGCGCCGATCGAGCGCCACGCACCGGGCGGGATCGACTCCGGCACCCCCGGTTCGACGAAGTGGCGGACGGCGCCGCCGAACAAGCCCGACTGGTCGACCGTCTGGGGGGCTCCGACATCCCACAGCTCGGGCGGGCGGTCGGCGGTGCAGACGATGAGTGGCACGCCCGAGAGATGCGCTTCGACCACGGCAGCGTGGAAGTGCGTGGCGGCCGTGCCGGACGTGCAGATCACGACCGACGGGCGACCGGTGGCGAGCCCGACACCGAGGGCGGCGAACCCCGCCACCCGCTCGTCGTGGAAGACCTGCACCCCGATCCGGTCGTCGGCGGCGAGGGCGAGGGCGAGCGGGGTCGAGCGCGAACCGGGCGCCACCATCGCCACGGCCACGCCGGCCCGCACCCACTCGTCGACGAGGGTGGCGCAGAAGGTGGCGGTGTCGGTCTCGGCGGGGGTCGACGGCGGCGTCGGGGCCTGCTCCATGGCCACAGGAAACCACGGCGGGCCACGAACCGGTGGCATCTGGCGGGCATGCTGGATGTGTGGCTCTCGCCGTCCGTCACCGTGGCCCCGCAGAACGCGACCCCGATCGACCCCGGATCGTGCTGCTCCACGGCTTCACCCAGAACACCGAGTGCTGGCGGCCCTTCGACATCGACCTCGCGGCCGACCACGACGTCGTCGCCGTCGACCTGCCCGGCCACGGCCGTTCCGGCCATGACGACGCCGACCTCGACACCGCCGCCGCACTGGTGGCGGAGGCCGCCGGGACCGGGCACTACGTCGGCTATTCGATGGGCGGTCGGGTGCTGCTGCATCTCGCCCTCGCCCTCCCGGAACTGGTCACCTCGATGACCGTGATCGGGGCCCACCCCGGCTACCTCGACCCCGCCGAGGCCGAGGAGCGCCGCACGAACGACCACGCCCTCGCCGATCGCATCGTCGAGCTCGGCACCGAGGCGTTCCTCGACCGCTGGCTCGCCAATCCGTTGTTCGCCGGGCTCACCGACACCACCGCCCACCGCACCCGGCGGCTCCTCAACCGACCCGAGGCGCTCGCGTCGAGCCTCCGCCACACCGGCACCGGCACCCAGCGCCCGCTTTGGGACGAGCTCGCCGACTCCGACGTGCCGACCCGTGTGCTCGCCGGTGTCGACGATCCGAAGTTCACCGAACTCGGCCGTCGCCTCGTCGAGACGATGGGGGAGCGGGCCGAGTTCGTCTCGATCGACGGCTCGGGCCACACCTGCCAGCTCGAACAGCCGACGGCCACGGCGGCGGTGGTCCGTTCGTTCGTGGCCGATCACCACAGCGGCTGAACCGCGGCGACGGCGGCCCGCTTCCGTATCGGGGTGGGCGCGGGACAGCCCCGGCGGCGACTGTCAGACTCCGGCGATGAGCGAGCAGCCCTTCGTCCCCGAGGAACGGTCCCACGCCCAGCGGTTGATGGACGGCATCTACTGGTACGGCATCCCGACCCTGTTCCGGGCGCCGCACGACGCCGACCCGAACCACGCCGACATCGGCCTCGTCGGTGTCCCGCACTCGACCGGCAACGGCACGACCCAGCGCGACCAGCACCTCGGACCCCGGGCGGTCCGCAACGTCAGCGCGATCGGTCGGCGAGCCCACAACGCCTTCGGCATCGACCCGTGGGATCGCTGCCGCATCCACGACCTCGGCGACGTGCCGCTGTCGGAGGGCAACAACAACGAACGCTCGATCGAGATGATCACCGACTACTACCGAGAGCTCGACGCGGCCGGATGCCGGCCCGTGTCGATCGGCGGCGATCACTCGATCACCGGCGGCATCCTCCAGGGCATCGCCGGCACCGGCGCCAACCTCACCGGTGGTGAGAAGGCGTGCCTGCTCCACTTCGACGCCCACACCGACGCCTTCCACAACGTCGATCACTTCATGGGGGCCATCAAGTCGGCCGCCCACTGGGCGAGCTATCTCGTGCGGGACGGCCACGTCGACGCCGAGCACTCCGTGCAGGTCGGGATCCGGGGCAACGTGCGCAGTCTCGACTGGCTCGATCCGTCCTACGACCTCGGCTACACGGTCATCAAGAAGACCGAGTACGACGAGATGGGCCCCGAGCGGGTGATGGAGATCATCGACGAGACCATCGGGGACCGGCCGCTCTACATCACCTTCGATCTCGACTGCCTCGATCCGACCGTGGCGCCGGGTGTGGCCAACATCGAGGCCGGGATCGAGGGCTTCGGCATCGATCAGGTGATGCAGCTGCTGCGATCGGTGCGGGGCAAGAACGTGATCGGCGGCGACGTCGTGTGCCTGATGCCCACGGTCGATTCACCGAACCAGATCACGAGCTACCGGGCGATGGCGGTGATGTTCGAGATCCTCTCGCTCATCGCCGACCGGCACTGAGTCAGGCCCGCTCCACGACGGTGTGTACCACCGTCAGCTCGTCGAGCAGGTCCGGATCCGGTGCGGCGGTGATGCCCGGGCCGTTCGGGACGGCGATCCGGCCGTCGTCGGTGATGGTCAGGTCGGTGAAGGGGTCGGCCTCCAGCCACTGACCGGCGGGGGACAGGTCGCCGGTCACGTCGACCGGGGCGAGCGCGGCCAGCGGGGCGAGCGCCGCCCGTCCGAGGCCCGACTCGATCATGCCGCCGACCGCGATGCGCAGATCGTGGTCGCCGAGGCGATCGATCACCTCGACGGCGGCCCGGAGACCACCGAGGCGACCGGGCTTGACCACGACCCCGTCGGCCGCGGCCCGGCGTCGGAGCAACTCGATCGCCTCGAGCGAGGTCGCCGCTTCGTCGGCGAGCACGAAGGCTCCGGTCTCGGCCGCCACCAGCTCGGCGGCCGCGTCGAGCTCGGTGGGGGCGAAGGGCTGTTCGACCACGCGCAGGCCCGCCTCGATCGCGTGGATCACCCGGCGGATCTGGCCGGGCCCGTAGGCGCCGTTGGCGTCACCGTGTAGCTCGAGATCGGGGAACGTGGCGGCGAGGGTCGCCACCACCGGCACGTCGTGGCCGGGGCGGATCTTCAACTTCACGCGGTGGGCGCCGGCCTCGGCGAGCACGCCGACCTGCTCGACGAGATCGTCCATCGTGGCTTCGCCCACGGTGCCGCCCCACGCAACGGTGGCGCCGGCCACCCCGAGCGCCGAGGCGAGCGGCTGATCGGCCGCCCGGAGGTGGGCGTCGATCACGGCCATCTCCACCGCGGCCTTCGCCATCGGGTGCCCCACGATGTCGGTGCTCGTCGCACCGACGTCGTCCGGATCGACCGGTCCGGCGAGCAGGCGGGGCGCGAGGTGGTCGCGCACCGTCAACATCGCCGCCTCGGCGAACTCACTCGAATACGTCGGTTCGGGCAGGGCCGCGCATTCACCCCAGCCGATCACCCCGTCGGTCGTGCGCAGGCCCACGACGAGCAGCTGACGTACCTCCGTCGTCCCGTGGGCGGCCACCATCGGCCGGCGCAGGGGCAGCTCGAGGAGTCGGATCTCGAGGTCGACGAGCTCGACGGTGCGGGTCACCAGGCCAACCTAGGCCCCGTCCCGGCGAACGTGGTCCCGGGACCGACGGCCCGGATCGTCGCCGCTTTCCGCCTGGTGCACCTAGTCTTTCCACGTTCGGCCTCCTGGCCGGACCGTCTCGACGACAGCGAAGCCGGTGGGAATCCGGCGCTGTGCCGCAACTGTGATCCGGACCCGTCCGGTCAGCCAGGTCGCCTGTCCCGGGATCGAACCAAACAGTTCTCGGAGCAAGAGCTGTCGTGGTGCCGCGTGCACACGTCACCGACCTCCGACCGATCGGAGGCTTCCGATGCAACGACTCGCACGACTCATCCCCGCACTGCTGGCCCTGGCCGCCGTCGCCGCCGCCTGTGGTGGCACCGACAGCCCCGCTGCCGTCACCGGTGATCCGACCACGGCACCCACCGCGGCGGAGACGACCACCACCGAGGCCGAGACCACCACGACCGAGGCGGAGACGACCACCACCGAGGCCGAGGTCGCCGAGGGCTTCCCCGTCGACATCAACGGCGTGGTCGTGCCCGACCTGCCCGAGCGGATCGTGTCGCTCAGCCCGAGCGCCACCGAGACGTTGTTCGCGATCGGCGCCGGCGACCAGGTGGTCGCCGTCGATTCGTTCTCGTACTTCCCGGCCGAGGCGCCCGTGACCGACCTGTCGGCCTTCGAACCGAACCTCGAGGCCGTCGCCGCGTTCGACCCCGACCTCGTGGTCACCTCGTTCGACCCCGACAACCTCCTCACCGACGGCTTCGCCGAACTCGGTGTGCCGGTGCTCGTCCAGTTCTCGGCCTTCTCCATCGAGGACGCCTACAGCCAGATGGAGAACCTCGGCCTCGCCACGGGCAACGCGGATGGTGCCGCCGATCTCGTCGCCCGGATGCGTGCCGACATCGAGACCATCGCCGCCACCCTGCCCGACGACGCCGAGCCGGTGCGGGTGTACCACGAGCTCGACCCGACCTTCTTCTCGGCCACCTCGGCCACCTTCATCGGCGAGATCTACGCACTCGCCGGGGTCGAGAACATCGCCGATGCCGCCGACCCCGACGGTGAGGCCTTCGGGTTCCCGCAGCTCTCGGCCGAGTACATCCTCACCGCCGACCCCGAGCTGATCGTCTACACCGACGCCTACGGCGAGACCCCCGACGACGTGATCGCCCGCCCCGGCTTCGAGGCGCTCACCGCCTCGACCAACGGCGACGTGCTCGAGGTGAGCTCCGACATCTCGTCGCGCTGGGGCCCGCGCATCGTCGACTTCTTCGAGACCATCGTCAAGGCCCTCGTCGACGTCCGTTCGTGACATGACCACCGGCCCGGCGACGTCGTCGGTCCCGCCGCCCGCCGATGCGGGTGTCGGGGCCGACCGTCTCGGGTCGGTGGCCCGCGCCTTCCGGATCCCGGCCGTCTCCTGGCTGGTCGCCGCGGTGGCGCTGTTCGTGGTGGTGGTGGCGAGCCTGGCCGTCGGGGCCGTCGACCTCCCGGCCCGGGGTGTGTTTCTCGGCCTGCTCGACGCGCTGCCCCTCGTCGAGGTCGACAGCGGCCTCGACGAACGCCAGCAGGTGATCCTCGAGCAGTGGCGCCTGCCACGGGTGATGCTCGCCGGACTCGTCGGTGCGTCGTTGTCGTGGTCGGGGGCCGCCTACCAGGGCGTGTTCCGCAACCCGCTCGCCGACCCGTTCCTGCTCGGTGTCGGCGCCGGCGCCGGTCTCGGCGCCACCGTCGTGGTGGTCTTCGGCCTCGACGTCGGCTGGGGTCCGATCTCGTCGATCCCGCTCGGTGCGTTCATCGGCGCCCTCGCCGCCGCCTTCCTCGCCTTCTCCGTCGGCCGGGCCGCCGGTGGCGGGGCCGGCGCCCTGCTCCTCGCTGGTGTCGCCGCGGCGGCGTTCTTCACCGCCATCCAGACCTTCCTCCAGCAACGCAACACCGACGTGTTGCGCATCGTCTACTCCTGGATCCAGGGGTCACTCGGCACCGCGGGGTGGAGTGAGGTGCGGTTGTTGTTGCCCTACACGGTCGTCGCGGGTGCGGTGATCGTGGCCCACCGCCGACACCTCGACGTGTTGCGGGTGGGCGAGGCCGAAGCCCGCTCCCTCGGCGCCGACCCGGCCCGCATCCGGGTGACGCTCGTGATCGTGGCCTCGCTGCTCACGGCGGCCGCGGTGTCGGTGAGCGGTCTGATCTCGTTCGTCGGCCTCGTCGTGCCCCACGTGATCCGACTCACCGTCGGTTCGTCCTACCGCGTCATCGTGCCGCTGGCCGGGGTGGTCGGCGCCACGTTCCTGATCGGCGCCGACCTCGTCGCTCGCACCGTGCTGGCACCCGCGGAGCTCCCGATCGGCGTGGTGACCGCGTTCGTCGGTGCCCCGTTCTTCGGGTTCATCCTCCACCGCTCGCGGCGGACCATCGGATGAGCCGGCTCCGTTGGTCCGACGTCGAGGTGCTCGACGGGGATCGTCTCCGCCTCCGCACCGACGGTGAACTCCGCTCCGGCGCGTGGCTGGCCGTGCTCGGCCCGAACGGCGCCGGCAAGTCGACCTTCCTGCGCTGCCTCGCCGGCATGGAGGACCACGGTGGCCATGTGATGGTGGGCGACCAGCGTCAGGCCTCCGCGTCGCGGGCCGAGTGGGCTCGCCGGGTCGCGCTCGTTCCGCAGAACCCGGTCGTTCCCGAGGGCATGAGCGTCGCCGAGTACGTCCTGCTCGGCCGCACCGCCCACCTGTCGTGGTTCGGGGCCGAAGGCGCCGACGACCGCAGCCGGGTGGCCGAGGTGATCGACCAGCTCGACCTCGCCGAGCTCGCCGACCGACCACTCGACCGGATCTCCGGGGGTGAGCTCCAGCGGGCCACCCTCGCCCGGGCGCTCGTCACCGAGGCCGAGGTGCTCCTGCTCGACGAACCGACCAGCGCGCTCGATCTCGCCCACCAGCTCCACGTCCTCGAACTCGTCGACGAGGTCCGCCGTGCCCGGGGCCTCACGGTCGTCGCCGCGATGCACGACCTCACCCTCGCCGGCCGCTTCGCCGACCGCCTCACCCTGCTCGCCGACGGTGAGACCGTGGCCGCCGGCGGAGTCGACGACGTGCTCACCTCCGCGGTGCTGAGCCGGACCTACGGCGTCGACATCCGCATCCTCGATGATCCCGACCTCGGCCGGATCATCACCCCCGTCCCCCGACCTCCCGCCACATGACACCACGAGCGCCGGAACCGACCACCGGCCGGTCGCTCGTGCGACCATGGCGACCGAACGAATCGAGAGCCCGATGACCGAACACGATCCCAGCGCCATCCCCACCGACGCCCCCGCCTTCGCCGGCGGTCCGGCGAAGAGCCTCGTGCTCGTCAACACCGGTCACGGCAAGGGCAAGTCGACCGCGGCGTTCGGCACCGTGCTGCGCGCCGTGGCCCGGGGCTGGCCCGTCGCCGTGGTGCAGTTCCTCAAGTCGGGCGACTGGCACGTCGGTGAGGAGAAGGTGTGCCGGGAGCTCGGTGTCGAGTGGTTCGCCGCCGGCGACGGCTTCACCTGGAACTCCGACGACCTCGACGAGTCGCAGGCCAAGGAGATCGCCTCGTGGGAGTTCGCGAAGCAGCTGATCACCGCCGGTGAGCATCGCCTCGTCGTGATGGACGAGATCACCTACGCCATGAACTGGGGATGGATCGACCCGGCCGAGGTCGCCGACGTCGTGGCCAACCGGCCCGAGCGGACCTCGGTGATCATCACCGGACGCGACGCTCCCCAGGCCGTGGTCGACGTCGCCGACACCGTGACCGAGATGACCCAGGTCAAGCACGCCTTCGAGAAGGGCATCCCGGCCAAGAAGGGCATCGACTACTGATGCGTCGGGGGCTCCCGTGCTGATCCAGGTGCTCGGGGGTGCCCGCTCGGGCAAGTCGTCGGTGGCCGAGGCGCTCGCCGCCGCCTCCGACGCGCCCGTCACGGTGATCGCCACCAGCGACCGGCTGGCTCCGGACGGCTCGGTCGACGCGGAGATGGCCGCGCGGATCGCCCGCCACGTGGCCGAACGCCCCGCCGGTTGGTTCACCGTCGAGGCACCGATCGAGCTCGCCGATGCGCTGGCCGGGGTGCCCGAGGAGCACACGGTGATCGTCGACTGTCTCACCGTGTGGCTCGGCAACGTCCTGTTCGCCGCCGGCGGGTCCGACGAGGGGCCGACGCTCGCCGATCCGTCCGGCAACGTCGCCGCCGTGGCCGCGGCCGCCGCGGCCCGGGGCGGCCGGACGATCGTGGTCTCGAACGAGGTCGGTGGTGGGATCGTCCCGATGGATCCGCTGTCCCGTCACTACCGCGACCACCACGGCTGGATGAACCAGGCCGTCGCCCGCCTCGCCGATCGGGTGCTGCTCTGTGTGGCGGGCCGGGTGGTGGAGCTCGAACCGTTCGACCCGAACCGGTTCGGTTGATGGTCGCCGACGCCCGCGCCGCGTGGGCCTTCCTCACCCGGCTCCCGGGTGGTCGCCATCCCGCCGACGGCGCCGCGTTCGCCCGGTCGATCTGGTGGTTCGGTCCGGTCGGGCTGGTGGTCGGCGTCGTCCCGGCGGCCGTGTGGTGGCTGGCCCATCCCTTCTGGTGGTCGACCCCCGTCGCCGTGCTGGCCGTGGCGGCCGGGATGGCGGCCACCGGTGCGATCCACGAGGACGGGTTGGCCGACACCCTCGACGGCCTCGGCGGTGGCCGGGATCGGGAGCACCGCCTCGAGATCATGCGCGACTCGCGGGTGGGCACCTTCGGTGTGCTCGGCCTCGGCCTCGTCGTGATCGGCGAGGTCGCGAGCCTCGCCCCACTCGGCCGGGAGGTCGGTGCGCTGGCGCTGATCGTGGCCTTCGGACTCGGACGCAGTGTCGCCTCCCACGTGGTGCGCTTCGTGCCGCCCGCTCGGGCCGACGGTCTCGGTGCCTCGGCCGGGGGCGGCCGACGCGCCGTCGAACCGGTGGCGGCCGCGGCGGCGATCGCCGTGTTCGGGGTGAGCGGCGTGATCATGGTGCTCACCGCCCTCGCCGTCGGCTTCGGGATCTCCACCTGGGCGTTGCGTCGCATCGGCGGCGCCACCGGTGATGTCGCCGGCGCCGCCGGTCGCCTGGCCCAGACGGCGGTGCTCTACGTCGCCGCCGGCCGGGAGGTTCCACTGGCGCCGTGGTTGGAGTCGCTCGCGACCTGAGCCGACTAGGTTGGCCCCGGCGAATCGAACGAGGCGTCGAGGCGGAGGCGTGACATGAATGCGTGGTTGTGGATCGGTCAGATCGTGCTGGCCGTGATCTTCGGGGCGGCCGGGCTGATGAAGCTGCGGAGCAGCCGGGCCGAGCTGCGGGCCCGCGGCGGCTGGATCGACGATCTGCCCGACTGGATGCCGAAGTTCATCGGTGTCGCCGAGATCCTCGGTGCGATCGGTGTGATCGTGCCGCCACTGTTCGACATGGACGCCGCCATCGTGCCGATCGCCGCCGGGTCGCTCGCCGTGGTCATGGTGCTGGCCGCCTTCGTGCACCTGCTGCGCCGGGAGTTCGTTCCCTACGTGATCGTCAACGCCGTGATCTTCGCCGTGGCCGCGTTCGTCACCTGGGGCCGGATCGAGGACACCCCGCTCTGATCCGTCGCCCTGCGACACTCGGGGCATGAACGAATCCGTCGAACGGCTCCCCGTCGTGCTCGTGCACGGCGGCCTCTACGACGACCCGCCGATGACGGGCGAGGTCTTCTGGGGTGACAGCGGCGTCGTCGACGCACTGCGGGATCGCGGCGTCGAGGTGGTCGTGCACCAGCGGCCGGCGACCCCCCGGTCGTGGGCCGACGAGCGCGCCGCCCTCGCCACGACGATCCGTGCCTCCGGCCACGACCGGATCGCGGTGGTGGCGGGCTCCAACGGGTGCAGCGTCGCCCTCCGGCTGCTGCTCGACACGCCCGCACTCGTCGTGCGGACGATGTTGTGCTGGCCGGCGACACCGGGCGACACCGTGATCGACGATCTCGCCCGGGTGATCATCGTGGAGACCCACGACGACGAGGTCGCCACGGGTCTGTTGGAGGGCCGCCCGGTGCGTGGTGTCGTGCCCGCCGATCTCGGCACGATCACGAGCGACGTCGTGATCCATCCCTCGATGCCGGAGAACAAGGTGCACAAGCGCACCACCGTCACCGAGCTGATGCAGGCGCTCGGCTCGGCGTTGCTCGTCGGCGGCAGCCCCGAACCGCCCGATCCCGGGTTCGCCGCACATCGCGATGGCTTCGCCGATCTCGTCGCCGCCTTCGCCGAGGTCCACCCCGACGACTGAGCGAGGGGAACGCCCGGGTGTGGGCGTTCCGAGCGCTCGCGGAGAACGCCGTGAGGGGAGCAGCGTCAGCGAGCGGGACGGCGCAGATGTGCGATGAGGGTGGCGAAGAACCAGATGCCGCCGAACACCGCGACGGGCCCCCAGAACTCGGACGACCACCGGGTCTCGAGCTCGTAGCCGAGCGCCCGGCCGAAGCCGACGGCGGTGATCAACATCGTGCCGACCTGGAATCGGGCGTGGTAGGGCCACAACCCGACCGCTTCGGCGACGTAGGCGATCGTCGCGGGGAGACAGAGCAGCCAGATCGCCCACGGATCCCACGACATCGGCCAGGGCGGTGCGCCGAGCACCGACAACACGGCGATCACGATCCCGAGTGGGTAGAGCGCGGCGCAGCGGCGACAGACGTGGTGGTGGCCGATCCGGACGCAGCGCTCGCCGTAGTCGTCGGGCCAGTGGTGGCTGAGCCACATCGTCTTGCGGGCGAGGCGATCCCGCTCGGCGGCGCCGAGGCGGGCCAGGCCGCTGTCGAGTCGTGCGAGCGCGAGCTGCTGCTGGGCGGTCATCGTCGCCTCGTCGGAGGCACGTTCGGACGGCAGGGCGCCGGGATCGCTCAACTCGCTCACCACGACCCATCGGCACGGCGGCATCTCGATCCAGTGTCGTCGGCGACCCGGTTCGACCGACGCGTCCGAGTTTCTTGACCGAGCGGTCAAGAAACTGGCACCATGCCGGCGGGCCTCGGATGGACCGGCGCGCCCGCATCGGAATCGGAGCTCTCATGCCAGAAGCCGTCATCGTCTCCACCGCCCGCAGCCCGATCGGTCGGGCCTTCAAGGGCTCGCTCAAGGACGCCCGCCCCGACGACATCGCCGCCCAGATGGTCACCGCGGCCCTCGACAAGGTGCCCGAGCTCCCGAAGAACGAGATCGAGGATCTCATCATGGGGTGCGGCTCGCCCGCCGGTGAGCAGGGCTTCAACATCGGTCGGGTGACCGCCGTGATGGCCGGCCTCGACGACGTCCCCGGCGTCACCGTGAACCGGTACTGCTCCTCGTCGCTGCAGACGATCCGGATGGCCGCCCACGCCATCCGCGCCGGTGAGGGCGACGCCTTCATCTCCGCCGGTGTCGAGTTCGTGTCCCGGTACGGCAACGGCGCCTCCGATGCCGGCACCGCCGTCAACCCGATCTTCGGCGACGCCATGGCCCGCACCGCGAAGCGCTCCGAGGGTGGGGCCGAGAGCTGGACCGCCCCCGAGGGCCTGCCCGACATCTACATCGCTATGGGCCAGACCGCCGAGAACGTCGCCCAGAGCCGCGGCGTGTCCCGCGAGGACCAGGACCGCTGGGGTGTCCAGTCGCAGAACCGTGCCGAGGAGGCCATCAACCGCGGCTTCTACGAGATGGACATCACGCCGGTGACCCTGCCCGACGGCACCGTGGTCTCCGCCGACGACGGCCCTCGCGCCGGCACCTCCTACGAGAAGATCTCGCAGCTCAACCCCGTGTTCCGCCCCGACGGCACCGTCACCGCCGGTAACGCCTGCCCGCTCAACGACGGCGCCGCCGCCGTGGTGGTGATGAGCGACACCCGTGCCGCCGAGCTCGGGATCACGCCGCTCGCCCGCATCGTGTCCTCCGGTGTCACGGGCCTCAACCCCGAGATCATGGGCCTCGGCCCGATCGAGGCCTGCAAGCAGGCCATGGCCCGGGCCGGCATGAGCATCGGCGACATCGACCTCGTCGAGATCAACGAGGCGTTCGCCGCCCAGGTGCTGCCGTCGGCCGAGGAGCTCGGTATCGATCACGCCAAGCTCAACGTGAACGGTGGCGGCATCGCCCTCGGTCACCCGTTCGGCATGACCGGTGCCCGCATCATGACCACGCTGATCAACGGCCTGATCGACTCCGACAAGACCATCGGCATGGAGTCGATGTGTGTCGGTGGTGGCCAGGGCATGGCGATGATCATCGAGCGTCTCTGACGCGACCCGGGTGATCGAGCGTCTCTGACGCGACCCGGGTGATCGAGCGTCTCCGACGCCGCTCGGAACTCGCATGGTGGCCCCGCTGCGGCGGGGCCACCGTCGCGTCCGGTGGGGCCCGGGTCTCCGGGTGGGGGCGGGGTGGCGGCATGCTGGGCGGGTGCAGTTCTCCGAACAGCTCCGGCGCCGATCTCCGAACGAGATCCGCGACCTCCTCCGGCACCGCCCCGACCTGCTCGACGCGGTCGTCGGGGGCTGGGGCGCCCTCGCCCGACGGGCGTCGTCGCCGATCTCGCTGAGCCGGGCCCTGCTCGACGCCGACATCGGCATGTTGGTGGTCCTCGAGGCCCTCGTGGTGAACGGTCGCTCGACGGTCGCGGAGATCGACGAGCTGCTCGGGACCGATGATCCGATCGGGGTCACCGAGGCCGTCGAACGACTGGCCGCCCGGGTCCTCGTCACCGTCGACGGTGGCATCGTCCGCCTCGCGCCGGCCGTCGGCCCGATGATCGGCGCGGCACTCGGTCTGCCCATCAGCGTGATCGATCTCTGGCGTGAACTCCCCGCTCCCACCCGGGTGGCACTCGCCGAACGCACCGGTGTCGAGATCGACGAGTCGTTGCCGCCGACGCTGGTCGCCCGGGCCATCACGGCCCGGCTCCGTCGGACCAACATCGTGCCGCTGCTGCGGGCCGACGGACCCGACGGCATCGAGGTGTTGCTCGACCGGCTGCTCAGCGGCCGTGGTGCGGTGCACGTGCCGACGGCGATCGACGACGGCCTCGGCCCGGCCCTCGAGTGGCTCATCGCCGAGGTCGGCGCCGTCGCCAGCGACGATCCCGACGTGATCGGCATCCCCCGCGACATCGTGATGGGTGCCCTCGGTCCACTCGCTCCCGGCGCCGCACTGCGTGCCCCCGAGCCCACCCCGCTCGTCGGGCCGCCCGTCGACGGCGTACGCGGGACCTCGGCCCAGGCGGCCGGCCGCCTGCTCGACCTGCTCGACTCGGTGGTGCGGGCGGCCACCGACGGCTCGCTCACCGTGCGTCGTGACGGCGCCATCGGCATCCGCGAGGTCCGACGCCTCGCGAAGGAGTTCGCCTCCGACGAGCGCGAGATCGGGTTCGTGCTCGAGCTCGCCCTCACGGCCCGTTTGCTCGTCCGGTTGGACCGGATCGTCGCGCCGACCGATCTCGCCGACCCCTGGGCCGGCCTGCCCCGCTGGCGGCGGTGGGAGGTGCTGGTGCGGACCTGGCTCGACCAGCAACAGATCAACCCGCTCATCGGGGAGAAGATCGACGGGCGCACCGTCGGCGTGTTCGACCACCTCGAACTCGTCACGGTCGGCCCGCCCGCCCGCCGGGCACTGCTCGCCGCCATCGACACCGTGGCCGTGGGGGAGGTGCTCGACCCCGTCATGCTCGCAGCGGTGTCGTTGTGGCGGCTCCCCAACCGGTGGCGGCTGCCGATCGCCGATGCCGATGCCTGGATCGCGTGGACCGTCGAGGAGGCGACCCGATTCGGACTCGTCGTCGACCACGGACCGGCCCCGGTGCTCGCCGCCGTGCTCGCCGCCGACCTCGGCGACGACGACGAACTGCACGGCGCCGCCCGGGAACTCCTGGGCGAGGACGGCGATCACGTCGTGCTCCAGGCCGACCTGACGGCCACCGCGCTCGGGGCCGTGACGCCCGAGCTCACCGCCACGCTCGACCTGCTCGCCGACCGGGAGCGGGCCGAGGGTGCCCAACGCTGGCGCTTCTCCGAAGCGACGCTGCGGCGGGCCCTCGACCGGGGGTGGTCGGCCGACCGTGTGCGCGAGACGCTCGATCGGGTGTCGCTCACCGGCCGGCCCCAACCGCTCGACTTCCTGCTCGACGACGTCGAACGCCGCCACGGTCGGGTCCGCGTCGTGCGGGCGGGTTCGGTCATCGTGACCGACGACGACGTCACCGCGATCACGATCGCCGGGATGCGCCGCGCCGACCGTCTCGGGCTGCGCCTGCTCGCTCCCACCGTGTTGTCGGCCGAGGCGAGCCCGGAGGAGGTGCTCGACGAGCTGCGCGCCGCGGGGCAGATGCCGACGATGGACGGCGACGTGGTCCGACTGGAGACCCCGGCCCCGACGGTGGAGACCCACCACGGCGAGGGTCTGCCGGCCGACTGGCTCGGCGCCTCGGTCGGCGTCGACGTGGCCGACGTCGAACTCGACGACGCGCTCCGCCAACTCGCGGACGACGAACCGGAGCCGCCGGCGATCGACCCGATCGATCTCGCCCTCGCCCGCTCGGTGGGTCGATCGGTCCGGGTGACGACCGCGGCGGGCGCCGAGTTGCGTGGTGTGCTGCTCGCCACCGACCCGGTCGCGTTGCTCGACGACGCCGGCGTGCATCTGCTCGCCGTCGACGAGGTCCGCGGGGTCGACGCCGCGTGAGTGGCCCGTTGGTGGTCGCCGCCACCGACCAGCTCCTCCTCCGGCTCGATCATCCCGACGCCGAGGCCTGCCGGGCCGAGCTCGCCCGGTTCGCCGAACTCGTCACCGCTCCCGAGCTCATCCACACCTACGCCCTCGGCGACGTGGGCCTCTGGAACGCCGCGGCCTCGGGGCTCGATGCGGAGTCGGTCGTCGACGTGCTCGTCCGGTTCGCCGCCGCACCGGTGCCCCACGCCGTGCTCACCACCGTCACCGACACGATGGCCCGGTTCGGGGCGCTCACGCTCACCCGTGGCGCCGAGGGCCTGCGCCTGCGGGCCGCGGAGCCCCCGATCCTCGACGAGGTGCTCGACGACGATCGGGTGGCCGCCGCGGTCGAGCTGCGCATCGACGATCACGAGGCGCTCGTCACGGCGGAACGCCACGGCGCGCTGAAGCAGCGCCTGGTCGAACTCCGGCGGCCGGTCGAGGATCTCGCGTCGTTGTCGCCGGGACTCGGGCACGCCCTCGGCCTGACCGGGGAGACCGTGCTGCGGAGCTATCAGCGCGACGCCGTGGCGAGCTGGTTGCCGTCGGGCACCGGGGTGATCGTGTTGCCGTGCGGCGCCGGCAAGACCGTGACTGCGGTGGCCGCGATGGCCGAGGTCGGCGCCCACACCCTCGTGCTCACCACCGGACAGGCCGCACTCGACCAGTGGCGGCGGGAGCTGCTCCGCTTCACCGATCTCGATCCGGCCGACCTGGGGGAGTACTCGGCTCGACGCAAGGAGCTGCGGCCGATCACCCTCACCACCTACCAGCAGCTCGCCACCCGGGCCCGCAGCGGTGCCCGGCACCTCGAGGCGGTGCAGGCCGGCGACTGGGGCCTCGTCGTGTATGACGAGGTGCACCTCCTGCCCTCCACCGTGTTCCAACTCACCGCCGGACTCCAGGGTCGCCGCCGGCTCGGGCTGACCGCCACCCTCGTACGCGAGGACGGTCGGGAGGCCGACGTGTTCGCCCTCGTCGGGCCCAAGCGGTACGACGTGCCCTGGAAGGACCTCGAACTCCAGGGGTGGTTGGCGCCGGCGGTCTGCACCGAGGTGCGTGTCCCGGCGACCCACGACGAGCTGCTGGCCCACGCCCGGGCGGAGCCGGCCACACGTCCGGCCATCGCCGCCGCCGTCGCGGCGAAACGCGACGTCGCCCGGACGTTGCTCGCCCGGCACCCCGGTGAGCCGGCCCTCGTCATCGGCACCCATCTCGAGGCGCTTCGCCTGGCCGCCGAGGAGCTCGGCGCCCCACTCGTCACGGGCGACACACCCGCGCCAGAGCGGGAGGAGCGCTACGAGGCGCTCCGCCGTGGGGCACTCGATGTGCTCGTGGTGTCGAACGTCGCCAACGTGAGCCTCGACCTGCCCGAGGTGTCGGTCGCGGTCCAGTTCTCGGGGAGCTGGGGCAGCCGCCAGGAGGAGGCCCAGCGTCTCGGGCGGATCGTGCGGCCGAAGGTCGACGGCCGCCAGGCCCACTTCTATTCACTCGTGGCCACCGACACCGTCGAGGTGGAGCTCGCCCGTCGACGGCAGCGGTTCCTGACCGAGCAGGGCTACCACTACGACATCGTCGACGCCGCCGCACTCGGCGGGTCGTCGCTCAGCTGAGCTCGCCGGCCAGCAACGAACGGAACGCCTTCGGTTTCGCCGCCGTCAGCTCGGCGCCGATCGCCCGGGCGTCGGCCTCGATCGCGTCGAGGTGTGCCGGATCCGGGTCGGGGTCGAACAGGGCGAGATCGTGGTGGGTGCCGAGCAGCCGGGCGAGTCGGGCCGCCGCGTCGGATCCGGCCCGCAGACCCTCGCCACCGCGCCGGGTGAGCGGACGGAGCTGGAAGGCGAGCACCTTGACCGATCGGCGCCAGTCGTGGAGCGCCTCGACGTCTTCGGGCGCCGGCCGGGCGCGGCGCACCCGGCGGTAGCTCTCGGTCACCCCGTCGAGGTAGCCGTCGAGGTCGAGCTGCTGGAGCGCCGAGCGCTCGAGGCGGAGCCGAGCACCGAGCAGGTCGGTCTGGGCGCCCCGACCGGCCCGCCGCACGATGGGTGCACACGGCATCGGGGAGTGGTCCGCGTCGCCCCGATCGGCGAGGCGGCGGCGCCCGCGGGCCACGTCGTGGTCACGGAAGGGTGCGAGCAGGCGGGCGGCGTGGCGCAGCGACGGGTCTTCGACGGCGGTGGCCGCCGGATCGAGTCGGACGAGGGCGCGGGCGCGCTTCACCCGGCGCCGGGCCTCGAAGATCGCGGGGCCGGGTTCGTCGAGCACCGTCAGCGCCCGGATGGCGACGTCGAGGTGTTCGGTCGCCACGCGGGTCAGGCCGGGTCCGACCGGTTCGTCTCGACGCAGGCGACCGGCCATCACGACTCCCCTCCAGCGGTCTCGGCGACGACGGTAGTGCGCGCGCCGATCCCCCTTCGTGGGGAGAAGACCTCGGTCGAGACCCCCGGCACGGGCGGGATCCCGAGAAGTTGGGGAACTCTTGAGCTGAATGCCTCAAGTCCTCACCGTCGTTTCGCCGTCACCGATGGGAAACCCCGCCGACATCGAGACGTGTCAGACTTCCGCTCGACGCAGAAACGAGTTCCCGCCCGTGGCTTCCATCACCACCAACACCACGCCAGTGATCACCCTCGAGCGGTCGATCGACGTGGGCGCGCTGCTGCCCGCCACCGTGGTGGAGATCGATGGTCGGGTGGCCCCGCTCGACGACGTGTGCCGCGGCAGCTCCGTCGTGATCGCCGTGATCGGTGGGCGAGGCCCCGAGCTCGTCGACGCACTCGGTCGGTTCAGCGGGTTCTGCGCCGCCTCCGACGAACTCCGTGGCGTGGTCCTCACCTCCGAGCCCGTGACCGACGACGTCCGGGCCGCCTGTGGTGCCGACGTCGACTTCGGCCTCCTCACCCAGCCCCTCGTCGGTGAACCGACCGTCATCGTCGCCGATGCCGACGCCCGGGTCCGTCACCGTCGTCATCTCGATCCCGAGGCGTCGTTCCTCTCCGGTCTGGGCCGCGCCATCGCCGTGTTCGACGGACGGATGCCCGGCCGTCGCGTCATCGCCGCCGCCCCCGTTCTGCTCCAACCGGCCGTCGTCGAACCCGAGCTGTGTGAACGTCTCCTGCTCGCGGCCGACGGCCACGGCGACCTCGTGCTCCTCGACGGTGAGCTCCTGCGTGACGTCGCCGACCGCGTCCAACATCGTCTGGTGCCCACCCTGCGGCGGGCGTTCGGCACTTCGGTCTCCGATCTCGACGATCTCCGGGTCCAGACGATCGGTGTCGGCCAGTCGCTCGGCCTCGCCTCCGAGGCGAGCCGGTTCGATCTCGTCGTGACGCTCAACGCCGGTGGCTACACCGGTGGGGAGACCCGTTTCCGTGGGTTCTCACCCGACCTCCACGACGGGCCGGCCGGTGCCGCCCTCGTGTACTCGACCGGGCTCGCCGCCGATCACCTGCCCGTGCAGGCCGGTGCGCGCAAGGTCCTGCGTCTCGGCCTGCGCTGATTCCGCCGCCCGCTCCGGGCGATCGTCGCTCAGGCGCCGCAGTCGGCAGCCACGGTGCGGATCACCTCGGTGATCCCCGGCACGTTCTCCTCCATCTCGTCGATGGAGCCGGCGCGGCCGACGTCACCCTCGATGTCGAAGCCGTGCACGGCGATGTCGAACTCGCGGTTGTCCTCGGGCTCGGCCCGGGCGGCGAGTGCGAACAGCTCGTTGGCCACGCACTGGGCGGTCGAGGCGTCGAGCCCGGCGTCTTCGGCGAGCCGGGTCTGCAGCTCGAGGGCGTCGGTCGGCTCCCCGGGGGCGCACGAGGCGGCCACGGCCAGGAAGGCGGCGAGGAGAGCGAAGCGAACGCGTGACATCACCGGAGAGTCTGGCCCGTTCCGTCGACGTTTCCGACGCCGGACCGTCGCCACCAGACCGCCGCGGCGCCGAGGCCGACCACGGCGACGATGACCGCGAGGGCGCCCGGCCACACCAACCGGTCGACCTGGGTGGCGAGCAGGCCGAGCCCCACCAGCAGGCCGTTGCGGACCTGTTCGGGTCGCCCGGCCGTGGTGGGGGCGATCTCGCCGAAGCACCGACAGGGTGCTCGGTTGCCCCGCGAGCGCAGCTCGGCCAACACGAGGCTGAAGACCACCAGGACCGCCACGGCCCCGATGGCGGCGGTCCCCGGCGCGAGCAGCAGGGAGAGCGTCAACGACAGCTCGGTGGCCACCAGCAATCCGAGGAGCACCCCGGTCGCGGGCAACCCGAGCTCGGCCAACCCGGCCCGCGTGCCGGCGGGATCGCGCAACTTCGCGAACGCCGCGAACGCGAACACCACGGCCAGGAGCACGGCGGCGATCGAGGCGAGTCCGGCCAACATCGATCCGAGCGTACGACCCGAGCCGAGTCGGCGGGATCCCCGGGATCAGCGGTGTTCCGCCGAAGTTCCCACGCTGCGTGGCATCATGACCACATGACCCGCCGTCTGCTCGCGATCCTGTTCGCCGCGTTGGTCGTCGTGTCCGGTCTGAGCGCACCCGCCGCGGCCCAGACCGACGACGCCACCCAGGTCGACCCCGCCGATGATCCCGGTGTGCGCGATTCGATCGTGCGCCTCTACCAGGCCACCTTCGATCGTTCGCCCGACGACGGCGGTCTCGAGTACTGGGTCGGTCGCTACGTCGGTGGTCTGCCCCTCGTGGCCATCGCCGAGCAGTTCATGGGTGCCCCCGAGTGGAGCGACACCTACGGCCCCGTCGACGACGACACCTTCGTGGATCTCGTCTACCGCAACGTGTTGGACCGCGGCCCCGACGCCGGCGGCCTCGCCTACTGGCAGGGACGCCTCGGCGGCGGGGACGAGCGGGCCGTCATCCTGCTCGGCTTCTCCGAGTCGCCCGAGTTCATCACCTCGACCGGCACGGCCGATCCCGTCGCCCCGCCGCCCGTCTTCCCCGACGTGCCCGTGAACTCCGGCAGCGGCCGCCGGATCGTCTACTCGGACTCGGCCCAGCGGATCTGGGTCATCGACCACGGCGACGTCGTGGTGAACTCCTACCTCGTCAGCGGTCGACGCAACGTGCCGCCGCGGGGCAACCATCGGATCTTCTCGAAGTCGCCCCTCGCCTGGGCGGGCCACGACGGGATCACCATGACCCACATGGTGCGCTTCTACCACGGCGGCCGGCTGCCGATCGGCTTCCACGCCATCCCCCGCTACGCCGACGGAACGCCCATGCAGACCGTCGACGAGCTCGGCACCTACCAATCCGCCGGGTGTATCCGCCAGCGTGACGATCAGGCCGAATGGCTCTACAACTGGGCGGAAATCGGGGATCTCGTCGTCGTCGTGGCGTGAGTCGGGCGGATGAACTCATGAAACCGATGCCATGGTCACCCCTCCGAGGTGGCAGACTCTGTACGTGATCGAACAGGTCCTCGCCACATACCGCTCCGAGATCCAGGGTCAGCTCATCGACCGTGGTCGCGTCATGGATCATCTGCTCGACCTCCGGGCCGACAGCCGTGAGGTGCCCGCACTGATCTCGCTCATCGACGAACTGCTCGGTGAACTGCCGGGCGTCTCGGTCGTCGAGACCTCCTGGTGGAGTGACGCGCTCGACCGCCTGTCGGCGGCCACCGTCCCCGCCGCCTGATCCCGGGGCTCAGTCCGACGGCTCACCCCGCCGTCGCGCCAATCGATCCGCCCCGGCGTCGATCCCGGGGAACTGCGGCTGCACCATGCCCTTGCGGGAGGCCGCGTCGAGGATGATCTCTTCGGCCTCGATCCAGTTGTTCGCGCGCAGACCGCCGATGCCGGTGTTGTAGGGCTGGGTGAACACGATCACGTCGTTGCCGGCCTGACGCAGCGCCTTGACGTTGTGGGGTGCGTCGTCGATGTAGAGGTCGGCCTCGACCTGCGGCTTGGCGCCGAGGAAGCACAGGTCCCGATAGGGGACCGACGCCGCGTCGAGCCACGACACCGTGTCGGCCACCGCCGACTGGTGGCTCCAGTTCGTGTAGAGCCGGTGCGTGATGATCCGGATCCAGATGCCGGCGTCGGACAGGCGCCACAAGGCGTCGGCGCAGCCCTCGATCACGGGCAGGGTCGCGAGGATGCGTTCCTCGTTCACGGCCTTGCGGTGGAGTCGTTCGAACTCGGCGGCGTCGAGGCCCCATTCCTCGAACCCCCAGCTCCGTTCGAGCGGGAGGTCCTCGGGGGCCACACCCCGATCGTCGGCGACCACCCGGCGGAGCCCGGCGGTGTAATCGGCGCAGACGCCGTCGAGGTCGACACCGAGGATGAAGGAGTCGGTCACGTGGTGTGACGGTAGTGCGCCGACCGTTCGAGGCACGGAACCCCGGGGGAACCCACACTTTTGGCGCGTCGATCGGCCAGACTCGGCACCGTGACTCTGGCGGAGTGGTCATTCATCATCGGTCCGGCGCGCGCGGGCGACGGCCCCGGCGGACTGGTGGAGCAGAGCCGGGACGCCGGCCTCGAGGTCGACTTCCTCGACGAGTACCGGATCGTGCATCTCGCGGGCCGGCTCGACGAGGCGGCCATCGGTCGGCTCCTCGACACCTACGTGCTCGATCCCGTGGCCGGGTGGTACCTGCCGCGGGCCGATCACCCGGTGGAGGGTGACGCCACGGTGATCGAGACCGGGATGCGGCCGGGTGTGACCGACCGGGAGGCCGCCGAGCTGCTCCGTGTCGCCCGGGCCGACGGGCTCGACGTGACCGCCGTGGCTCTCGGCCGCCGGTTCGTCGTGCACGGCGCGGCCGACCCCACCGAGCTCGCCCGGCGGGTGCTGCACAACGACGTCGTCGAACGCCATGCCCTCGGCGACCTGCCGCCGGCCTTCACCGACCCGGACGCGGCGACGCCCGCCACGACCCGGATCCACGTCGGTGCACTCGACGCGGACGGTCTCGCCGAACTCGGTCGGACCCGACGCCTCGGGCTCGACGGCGTGGAGCTCGCCGCGGTGCGAGCCCACTTCGCCGACCTCGGTCGTCCGGCCACCGACGCCGAGATCGAGATGATCGCCCAGACCTGGTCGGAGCACTGCCAGCACACGACGTTCCGGGCGGAGATCACGATCGACGACGCGTCGGGGCATCACGACGGTGAGGTCGTCGACGGGCTCCTCAAGCAGTTCCTGCGGGCCGCCACCGACACGATCGACGCACCGTGGGTCACCTCCGCGTTCGTCGACAACGCCGGCCTCGTCGAGTTCGAGCCGGGTTGGGAGCTCGCCATCAAGGCCGAGACCCACAACCATCCCTCCGCCCTCGAACCCTTCGGCGGGTCGAACACCGGTGTCGGCGGTGTCGTCCGCGACATCCTCGGGGTGTCGGCCAAGCCGATCGCCATCACCGACATCCTCTGCTTCGGCCCCACCGACACCCCGGCGGCCGACGTGCCCGACGGTGTGCTCCATCCCCGCCGGATCCGGCGGGGGGTCATCGCCGGTGTCGGCGACTACGGCAACAAGATCGGTGTGCCGACGATCGCCGGGGCGATCGTGCACGACCCCGGCTACGTCACCACACCGCTCGTCTTCGCCGGGTGCCTCGGGGTCCTGCCCGCCGGCAGCCATCGGACCGAACCGGCCGCCGGCGACCACATCGTCGTGCTCGGCGGTGCCGTCGGCCGTGACGGTGTCGGTGGTGCGACCTTCTCGTCCCAGACGATGGGGGTCGAGACCGCGGAGGTTGCCGGGTCATCGGTGCAGATCGGCGATCCGATCGTCGAGAAGGGCCTCATCGACGTCGTCGTGGCCGCCCGCGACGCCGGGGTCTACTCCGCCATCACCGACTGCGGTGCCGGTGGCCTGTCGTCGTCGGTCGGCGAGATGGCCTCCGAACTCGGCTGCGACGTGCAGCTCGACGACGTGCCCCGCAAGTACCCGGGCCTCGCCCCGTGGGAGGTGTGGCTGTCCGAGGCCCAGGAGCGCATGGTGCTCGCCTGCCCCGATCCCGAGCCGGTGCTCCGACTCGCCGAGATCTGGTCGGTCGACGCCGCCGTCATCGGCACCTTCACCGGCGACGGCCGCATCGTCGTGCGAGACGGTGAGGACACCCTCATCGACCTCGACGCCCACTTCCTCCACGAGGGTGCACCCCGCCGCCGTCTCACCGCCGTCGCGCCCGATCGGACCCGACCACCCCGCGACACGGTCGACCTCGATCACACCGCGGCGCTGCTCGCCGTGTTGTCCCATCCGTCGGTGCGGTCGAACGCGGATGTCGTGCACACCTACGACCACGAGATCCTCGGCAACACCGTGGTGCGCCCCATCGGCGGGGCCAACGGTGACGGCCTGGCCGACGGCACGAGTGTCGTCCCGGTCGGCACCTCCGGCGACCGGGCCGCCGTGCTCGGCATCGGGGTCAACGCCCGTTACGGCGCCCTCGACGCCGAGCTGATGGCGTGGGCCGTCATCGACGAGGCGATCCGCAACGCGGTCGTCGCCGGCGCCGACCCGGCCGGCATGTCGCTGCTCGACAACTTCTCGTGGGGCGATCCGACCGATGCCGCCACCCTCGGCGGCCTCGTGGACGCCTGTCGGGGTTGCCACGACGCCGCCGTGCACCACGGCGCCCCGTTCGTGTCCGGCAAGGACTCGCTGTTCAACGTCTACGTCGACGACGAGGGCGTGGCCGACCCGGTCACCCCGACCCTCGTCATCACCGCCCTCGGGATCTGTGACTCCCTCGACACCGTGCCGCTCACCGGCGTCGGTGCCGCGGGCGACGACGTGTGGCTCGTCGGACCGGCCGCCGGGGCCCTCGGCGGCAGCCATCTCGACGCGGCCCTCGGGCCCGACCACGGTGGCGCCCTGCCCGGTATCGACCTCGACGCCCGCCGTCGCCACCATCAGACCGCGGCGGCGATCCGGGCCGGCCTCGTTGTCTCGGCCCACGACCTGAGCGAAGGCGGCCTCGCCGTCGCTGCCGCGGAGTGGGCCCACGCCGGTGGGCTCGGCGTCGACCTCGATCTCCCCGGAGCCCGCCACGCCGAGATCTGTTTCGGGGAAGGCCCCGGTCGGTACCTGCTCGAAGTGGCCCCCGGCGACGCCGAGGCCCTGCTCTCGATCATCCCCGACGCCATCCGCATCGGCGCCGTGACCGACACCGGGCGGCTCCACCTCGCCGACGAGGACGACGTCGTGCTCGACGTGGGCCTCGATCGGATCGCCACCGCCCTCACCGGCCACCACGGCACCGCCTCCGACGACGGGAGCCCCGCATGAAACCCTCCGTGCTCATCCCCGTCGCCCCCGGCACCAACCGGGACGGCGACCTCGCCCGGGCCTTCGAGCTCGCCGGTGCCGACACCACCGTCGCCCCGTTGACGGCCCTGCGGGCCGGTGAAGTGCGCCTCGGCGACCACCAGATCCTCGCCGTGCCCGGCGGCTTCTCCTATGGCGATGCCCTCGGCGCCGGCCGACTGTTCGGCCTCGATCTCCAGCGTGAGTTCGGCGAGACCCTCCACACCGCCGTCGATGCCGGGATGCCGGTGATCGGGATCTGCAACGGCTTCCAGGCCCTCGTGCGTCACGGCATCCTGCCGGGCCTCGACGGGGTGAAGGCGACCCTCGGCCACAACACCTCCGGGCGCTTCGAGTGCCGGTGGGTCGAACTGGTGCCCACGGCGACGTCGGTCTGGACCGATGGTCTGACCGAACCGTTGCGCTGCCCGATCGCCCACGGCGAGGGCCGGTTCATCAGTTCCGACCTCGACGCCGTGACCGACGCGGGCCGGATCGCCCTGCGCTACGGCGACGGCGCCGGTGCCGCGGCCGGTGAGGCCTACCCGGCCAACCCCAACGGCTCCGCGGGCGACATCGCCGGGGTGAGCGACGCCACCGGCCGCGTGCTCGGCCTGATGCCGCACCCCGAGGACCACGTGCTCGACCGTCAGGATCCGTTGCACCGTCGACCGGGCCGATCCGGCACCGTCGGCAACTGCCTGCCACTCTTCGCCCGTGGGGTCGCCGCCGTCGCCTGAGTCCGGACTGGATCCGGTCGCCGTCGCGGCCGACGCGCTGGCGCCGCTCGTGCGGTCCGGCTCGCTGCTCCTCATCGGCGACGTGCCCGGCACGGTCGAGTTGCCCCGGCTCGTGGGTGTCGTGGCCGAACGGGCGCGCGCCGCCGGTTCGTCCGTGACGGTCGCGCTCGAGCTCCCGCTCTCGGCCCAGGACGCCGTCGACACGGGAGATGCCACGCGGCTGCGCGCCGACCCGTTCTGGAACCGGCCACCCGACCACGACGACGGGCGCTCGAGTCCGGCGATCACCGACCTCGTGGTCGGGCTCCGGGCCGCCGGGGTCACCGTCATCGCCGCGGACGGCCCCTGGGTCGGGCCCGGTGGTGCGATCGACCTGTCGACGCTCCACCTCGTCGAGGACGACCGGGACGCGACGATGGCCCGGCGCATCCTCGCCGCCGACCCGCACTCGGCCACCATCGCCCTCCTCGGCCACGACCACGTGTGTGTCGCCGCCCGGGCCGACGGGAGCCCGACCGCCGGTGCACTACTCGCTCGGTGGGAGCCCCGGCTGCGGGTCGTCGCGCCGGTCCTCGCCGGTGGGGCCCGGTTCGGTCTCGCCCACACCGGCGCGACCGCCGGTGTGGTCCCGCTCCCCGCCGACGGCGATCCCGAGCCCGGTGCGTGGTGGGCCGACACCGCCGGCCCCGACGGCTTCCACGGCACCGTGTCGGTCGGTCCGATGACCGCCTCGCCGGGCTGAGATCCCACGGGGCTCCGCGCGCATGGGCCCACCCCTCTTGGTCGCCCTCGCCGATGGTCCCCGCCAGGCGGGGAATCGACGAATGACATGCTTGACGTTTCGTTCAGTTCCGCGCCCGATGGCGGTCCGTCCGGCATCATGATCCGATGGGCACCACGGCGGCGGGGCAGACGCTCGCGTCGGTCGATCTCGAGCTTCCCGGGCGCTTCTCCGGCAAGGTTCGTGATGGCTGGGTGCTGCCCGACGGGCGACGCCTGCTGGTCACCTCCGATCGGATCTCGGCGTTCGACTCGATCATCGGCCTCGTGCCCCACAAGGGGCAGGTGCTGACCCAGGTGGCCGCCTGGTGGTTCGACCAGATCGCCGACCTCGTCGACCATCACCTGCTCGACGTGCCCGACCCCAACGTCTCGCTCTGCATCGACACCACCCCGCTGCCGGTCGAGGTGGTGGTGCGCGGCCGTCTCACCGGATCGACGTCCACGTCGTTGCTGCCGCGGTACCTCGACGGGGAACGCACGCTCTACGGCATCACGCTGCCCGACGGACTCACCGCCCACGGCCCGCTGCCCGAGCCGATCATCACCCCCACCACGAAGGCGCAACACGGCGCCCACGACGAGCCGATCACCTCGGCCGAGATCGTCGAGCGCGGCCTCGTCGACGCGGAGCTCTGGGCCCACGTGTGTGAGGTGGCGCTCGCCGTGTTCGAGCGGGGCACCGAGCGGGCCCGGGCCGCCGGCTTCGCCCTCGCCGACACCAAGTACGAGTTCGGCGTCGACGCGGCGGGCACCCTGCGTCTCATCGACGAGGTGCACACCCCCGACTCGAGCCGGTTCTGGGACCTCGACGGACTCGAGGACACCATCGCGGCGGGCCGGACCCCGGAGGGGTTCGACAAGGAACCGGTCCGTCTCGCGCTGCGAGCCGCCGGCTTCACCGGCGACGGGGACGTGCCCGAGCTCGGCGACGAGGTCTTCCAACGCACCTCCGAGCGCTACACCACCTTCTTCGAGCGCCTCACCGGCACCCCCTTCGTCCCGGGGGAGCAGCCGGCCGCCGAGCGCATCCGGGCCAATCTGGCCTCCCTCATCCATCCGGCACCAGGAGCCTGACCGCATCATGGCCACCACCCCGCTCGACCTCGACCGACCCCGCGAGGAGTGCGGGGTCCTCGGGGTGTCACTCGCCTCGGGCGACGTGGCCTCGACGGCCTTCTTCGGTCTCTACGCCCTCCAGCACCGCGGCCAGGAGGCGGCGGGCCTCGCGGTGTCCGACGGTCGTGCCGTGCGGATCCACAAGGGCATGGGGCTCGTGCCCCAGGTGTTCGACGCCGCCTCGATGGCGCCGCTCAAGGGCAGCCTCGCCATCGGCCACACCCGGTACTCGACCACCGGCGCCAACTCCGAACGCAACGTGCAGCCCTACGTCGTCGAGACGATGCACGGCCCGCTCGGTGTGGCCCACAACGGCAACCTGACCAACGCCGATTCGCTCCGCGAGGCACTGCTCGCCCGTGGCGCCGGCCTGCAGTCCTCGTCCGATTCCGAGGTGCTCGCGCTGATGCTGGCCGGGACCGAGGGCGCCACCTGGGAAGAGCGCCTGGCCACGGTGATGGGGGAGTGGGTCGGTGCGTACTGCCTCGTCGTGATCGCCGGCACGAAGGTCGTCGCCACCCGTGATCCGTGGGGGTTCCGCCCCCTGTCGGTCGGCAAGCTGCCCGGTGGCGGCCATGCGGTGGCGTCGGAGACCGGTGCACTCGAGACCATCGGCTGCACCGACATGCGCGAGGTCCGGCCCGGTGAGGTGATCGTGCTCCAGGGTGGTCTGCTCCGCAGCCACCAGCCGATCCAGCCCAAGGCCCAGGCCCGCTGCACGTTCGAACACATCTACTTCAGCCGCCCCGACGCCCACTGGGACGGCATGAGCGTGCACGAGGTCCGCCAGAACCTGGGCCGTGCCCTCGCCGAGGAGCACCCCGTCCCGGCCGACGTCGTCATCCCCGTGCCCGACTCCTCGACCCCGGCCGCCATCGGCCTCGCCCGGGCCTCGGGCATCTCCTACAACGAGGGGTTCGTGAAGAACCGCTACATCGGTCGGACGTTCATCGAACCGACCGACGAGCTGCGGCGCCAGGGTGTGGCGCTCAAGTTCAACACCCTCGAGGAGAACCTGCGGGGCAAGCGGGTGATCATGGTCGACGACTCGATCGTGCGGGGCACGACGTCGGGACCGCTCGTGAAGATGGTCCGTGACGCGGGCGCCACCGAGGTGCACGTCCGCATCACCTGCCCCCCGATCGCGCACCCCTGCTTCTTCGGTGTCGACATGGGCACCTACGACGAACTGATCGCCCACCACCTGACGCCCGACGAGATCGCCGCCCATATCGGCGCCGACTCGGTCGGGTTCCTGTCGGTCGACGCGATGATGGGTGCCCTCGAGCGCGACGAGGGCTACTGCAACGCCTGCTTCACCGGCGCCTATCCGGTGCCGGTGCAGCTCGAACTGGCCACGACGAAGCAGCGATTCGACGGAGTGTTGGCATGAGAGTCCTCGTGATCGGTGGCGGCGGGCGTGAGCACGCCCTCACCGCGTCCCTCGCCCACGCCTCGTCGACCACGCTCGTCCAGGTCGCCCCCGGCAACCCGGGGACGGCCGACCACAACGTCACCCTCGACGTCGGAGACCACGGCGCCGTGGTCACCCACTGTCTGCGCGACGGGATCGATCTCGTGGTGGTCGGCCCGGAAGCCCCCCTCGTGGCCGGCCTCGCGGATGCCCTGCGCGGCGCCGGGATCCCCGTGCTCGGCCCGTCGGCCGCCGCGGCCGAGCTCGAGGGGTCGAAGGCGTTCACCCGGATGATCGCTGCCGAGGCCGGGGTGCCCCAGCCGGCCTCGGCCGTGTTCGACGACTCCGCCGCCGCCCTGGCCTGGCTCGATGCGGCCGATGGTGCGGCCGGACGACCTGTGGTGGTCAAGGCCGATGGCCTCGCCGCCGGCAAGGGTGTGGTGGTGCCCGACGACCGCGCCGAGACCGTCGCCGCGATCGCCGACATGCTCGACGGTGGGTCGATGGGTGCGGCCGGCGCCCGGGTCGTGCTCGAGGAACGCATGACCGGCCCCGAGGTCTCGCTGTTCGCACTGTGCGACGGCACCCGGGCGATCTCGCTCGGCACCGCCCGCGACCACAAGCGGGTGGGCGAAGGCGACACGGGCCCGAACACCGGTGGCATGGGTGCGTTCACCCCGGTGCCCGGCGTCGACGCCGCCGACGCGGAGGCCTGGCTCGACACGTTCGTCCGGCCGGTGCTGAAGGTGATGGCCGACCACGGCTCGCCCTACCTCGGCATCCTCTACGCCGGGCTCATGCTCACCGACACCGGTCCGAAGCTCGTCGAGTTCAACTGCCGCTTCGGCGACCCGGAGGCCCAGGTGGTGCTCCCGCTGCTCGACGGCGACCTCGCCCAGTTGTTCGAGGCCGCCGCCCTCGGCCGCCTCCACACCGTCGAGGCCCCCGGCGCCACCGACGGCGCCGCCGCCACGGTGGTGGTCTGCGCCGAGGGGTACCCGGCGTCGCCCCGCAAGGGCGTCGTGATCCCCACCCTGCCGTCGCCGTCGGACCGCCTCCGGGTGTTCCACGCCGGCACCCGGGTGCGTGGTGACCAGCTCGTGTCGAACGGCGGGCGCGTGCTCGCCGTGACCGGACTCGGCGCCGACCTCGACACCGCCCTCACCCACGCCTACGCCGCCGTCGAGCCGTTGCTCGGCGACGGGCTGTTCGCCCGCTCCGACATCGGAGGTTCCCGATGAGCACCGTTTCGAACGGCGACGCCGCCACCGACGCCTACGCCGCCGCGGGGGTGTCCTTCGACGCCGGCGAGACCGCGGTCGAACGCATCGCCGACCGGGTCCTGGCCACCCACGACGACAACGTCGTGGCCGGTGTGGGCAGCTTCGGCGGTGTCTACGACATCGCATCGCTCGGGCTCGCCCAGCCGCTGCTCGTGTCGTCGACCGACACCTGCGGCACGAAGACCGTGCTCGCCGCCCAGCTCGATCACTGGGACGGCATCGGCGCCGACATCGTGAACCACGGCGTGAACGACGTGCTGGTCCAGGGCGCCCGGCCGCTGTTCATGCTCGACACGATCTCGGCCGGCACGCTGTCGGTCGACGTGGTCGACACGGTGGTCGCGTCCATGGCGACCGCCTGTGCGGAGAACTCCTGTGTGCTCCTCGGCGGCGAGACCGCCGAGGTGCCCGGCCTCATCCACGCCGGGCAGGTCGACGTGGCCGGCACGATGGTGGGTGTGGTCGACCGTTCGGCCCTGCTGCCCCGGGCCGACATCGCCGCGGGCGACGTGCTCATCGGGCTGGCCTCCAACGGGTTGCACACCAACGGCTACTCCCTCGCCCGTCGGGTGGTCGCCGAGATCGGCGCCGACCACGCCGTGGCCGGCGACGACCTGCCGCTCGGACTGGCCCTGCTGCGGCCCCACCGGTCGTATCTCGCCCCGCTCGCCGCCGCCCTCGACGCCGGCTCGATCAAGGGGTTGTCGCATCTCACCGGCGGCGGCTTCGTCGACAACATCCCGCGGTGTCTGCCCGACGGGCTCGGTGCCTCGGTCGACACCTCGACTTGGACCACCCCCGGGCTGTTCGAGTTGCTCGTCGAGCACGGTGGCCTCGGCTTCGAGGAAGCCCATCGGGTGTTCAACATGGGCATCGGCATGATCGCGGTGGTCGCACCCGACGACGTCGACGGTGTCCGCTCCCTCATCGACGAACCCACCCACGTGGTCGGCACGGTCACCGACACGCCCGGCGTGGTGCTCCGATGAGCCGCCGCGTGGTCGTCCTCGCGTCGGGTGAGGGCACGAATCTCCAGGCGCTGATCGACGCCGAGGCCTCCGACCGGTTGAAGGGCCGCCTCGTCGCCGTCGTCACCGACCGGCTCGGGGTGGGCGCGCTCGACCGGGCCGCCGCCGCCGGGCTCGAGACGGCCGTGCTCCTGCCCGAGGACCACGACCGGATGAGCTACGACGCGGCGCTCGCCCATCTCGTCGACGAGTTCCGTCCGGGGCTCGTCGTGCTCGCCGGCTGGCGCCGGATCCTGTCGCCGTTCTTCCTCGACCGGCACCGCACGATCAACCTCCATCCGGCCTTGCCGGGGGCCTTCCCCGGTCTCGGCGCCATCGAGCGGGCGTTCGACGCCTGGCGCCGCGACGAGATCGAGACCTCCGGTGTGATGGTGCACTGGGTGCCCGATGCCGGGGTCGACGACGGCCCCGTCATCGAAGAGCGTGCGGTCGGGTTCGAACCCGGCGACACACTCGACTCGTTCGAGGCCCGCATCCACGCCGCCGAACACGAGGTGATCGTGTCGGCCACCAACACCGCACTCGATTCCTGAGCCCGCCGTCCGTCCCGCCCCCTTCTCGATCCCTCCGGAGCCACCCCATGACGATCGATCCCGTCGCCAACGCCAAGATCTTCGAAGGACCCGAATCCCTCACCTTCGACGACGTGCTCGTCGTGCCGGGCTGGTCGGAGGTGCTGCCGGCCGACGTGTCGACCTCGACGACGCTCGCCGGGATCGAACTGAAGGTGCCGCTGTTGTCGGCGGCGATGGACACCGTCACCGAGGCCCCGCTCGCCGTCGCGCTCGCCCGGGCCGGCGGCATCGGTGTGATGCACCGCAACCTGTCGGTCGAGCAGCAGGCCACCGAGGTCGATCGGGTGAAGCGGAGCCAGTCGGGCATGATCTCGGCGCCGATCTCGTTGCCCCCCACCGCGACCCTGGCCGATGCCGAGGCGTTGATGGCCCGGCACAAGATCTCGGGTGTTCCCATCACCGACCCCGAGGGGCGCATGGTCGGCATCCTGACCAACCGCGACGTCCGGTTCTGCACCTCGGCCGACGATGATCGCCCGGTCACCGACTTCATGACCGCCGACGGGCTCGTCACCGCGCCGATGGGCACCTCGCTCGACGACGCGGTCGGCATCCTCCACACCCACCGGATCGAGAAGCTCCCGCTGGTCGACGACGCCGGCCGCCTCGCGGGTCTGATCACGGTGAAGGACATCAACAAGCGGATCGAGCATCCCGACGCGACCCTCGACGACGCCGGTCGCCTGCGGGTCGGTGCGGCCATCGGGGTGTCCGACGTCGAGGAGCGCGTCGCCGCCCTCGCCGACGCCGGGGTCGACATGGTCGTGATCGACACCGCACACGGCCACAGCCGTGGTGTGGTCGATGCCGTGCGCACGGTGTCGAAGGGCTGGCCCGATCTGCCGGTGATCGCCGGCAACGTGGTCACCGCCGAAGGTGTGGAGACCCTCGTGGAGGCCGGCGCCGACGTGATCAAGGTCGGCGTCGGTGCCGGTTCGATCTGCACCACCCGGGTGGTGGCCGGTGCGGGGATGCCGCAGCTCTCCGCGATCTGGGAGTGCCGCTGGGCCGCCAGGGAGCATGGTGTGCCGATCATCGCCGATGGTGGGATCGTGACCTCGGGCGACATCGTGAAGGCCTTCGTCGCCGGCGCCGACGCGGTGATGCTCGGCAACGCGCTCGCCGGTGTCGACGAGGCGCCGGGTGATCTCGAGCTCGTCGACGGTGCGATGTGGAAGACCTACCGGGGTATGGGGTCGGCCGGTGCCATGCGGGGCCGGGCCCAGGACCGGTACGCCTCGGGTGTCGGCAACCAGAAGCACGTCGCCGAAGGTGTCGAGGCCCGGGTCCGCTACGCCGGCCCGCTGTCCGAACTCGTCGGCCAGCTCGTCGGCGGTCTCCGTTCGGGGATGGGCTACGCCGGTGCGGGCGACCTCGACGATCTGCGGGATCGCACCCGGCTCACCCGGATCACGGGCGCCGGCCTGCGCGAATCCCATCCCCACGACGTGCAGGTCCTCCGCGACGAGTAGCGCTCCGACCCGCCCCGAACCCGGTGCTGCGCAGCGGGTCGATCGGGAACTTCGGTGGGAAGTGGAAGCCGCGCCCCGAGTTCGTGGTTGGATGGAGACGTGGACATCTCGATCTCCGATGACGCCGTCGCGTTCGTGAAGGCCAAGGGCGGCCGGATCGCCGTCGACTACCTCCAAGCCGTCGGTTGAGGCGGCGTCGAAGAGGTGTCGGTCGACACCTACCTCAAGGGCAAGAACCTCGATCCGTATCTCTCCGTCTCCGACGGTGAGGTCGAGGTGCTCCTCTCGCCGCACCTGGTGCGGTGGGCGAGTGAGCTGAACCTCGATGTCCGCAAGCGCCTCGTCGGGCGCAAGCTCGTGGCCGTCGCCCGCCTCGACAACACGCCGGACGCGGTCGCCCCGCCCCCGGCGGTGACGGCGGCCGACGTGCCGGCATCGGACGACACGACGGACACCCTCGATGACGACGACGTCGCCACCGAGGACGAGGAGCGCGACGAGGCCTGATCGGCCCGGTCACACCAGCGGCAGGTCGAGCTCGATCCTGGCGCCGTCCAGGTGGCGCGGATCGACGGCGACGGCGCGCCCGCCGTGGCGGGCCGCCGCCTCGGCGACGATGGCGAGACCGAGGCCCGCGCCGCCGGTGTCGCGGGCGCGGGCGTCGTCGAGCCGGGCGAAGCGTTCGAAGACCCGGCCGCGATCGGGCGGAGCGATGCCCGGCCCGTCGTCCTCCACGGCGAGGCGGGCGAGTCCGGTCGTCATGGACAGCTCGACCCGTACCGCACGGTCGGCGTGACGGCGGGCGTTGGCCAGGATGTTGCGGACCGCTCGACGGAGCACGACCGCGTCGCCCGTCACCTCGACCGGAGACACCAGCTCGCGGGTGACGGCCACGGGGAAGCCGGCCGCGTCGATCTCCTCGCCGACGATGGCCGCGAGGTCGACCGGGAGGTGCTCGGCGTGTTGCTCCGCGATCGACGACGACATCAGCAGGTCGTCGGTCAGACGGTCGAGCCGGTTGGTCTGGGTCTCGACGGTGGCGGCGAAGGCCGCGAGATCGACCCCGTCGGGATGTCGCCGGGCGAGGTCGGCCTCGGCCGACAACACCATCAGCGGCGTCCGGAGTTCGTGTGAGGCGTCCGAGACGAAGCGTCGCTGACGCTCCCGGGCGGCGTCGGCGGCGTCGAGCATCATGTTCACGGTCTCGGCGAGTTGTTCGATCTCGTCGCCCGTGTCGGGCACCGGTACGCGGCCCGAGCCGGTGCCTGCGGCGATGCGTTCGGCTTCGTCGGTGATCTCCGAGACCGGCCGGAGACTGCGGCGAACGGCCAGGTTCGCCACGAGCGCGGTGAGTGCGGCGGCGAGCGGGACCAGGAGCCACAGGGTCCGTCGGATCGTCCGGAGGGTGCTGTCGAGGCCCCGGGTCGTCACGCGGGCGGAGAGGACGACCTCGGTGTCGTCGACCACGATCGGTCGGGTCCGGACGATCTGATCGGTGGATCCGGTGTCCCGGAAGGTCCGGTCGACGAGGACCTCGACACCCGAGGGGTGGGTGAGTGACACGAACCGATCGCCGGCGCGGTAGCGCTGCTCCACCTCGTCGAGGGTGTCGACGATGGCCCGATCGATGTCGCGCTCGGCGAGGCGGGCCAACGAGATCGAACCGAGGACCCCGACGACGGTGAGCGTGAGCGCGGTGACGACGAGGGTGGTCCGGGTGACCGTGCCGCGCACCCCACCGAGGCGACGTTCGAGGTTCACATCGCCACCAGTCGGTAGCCGAGGCCCCGCCGGTTCTCGAGGCGATCGGCGCCGATCTTGGCCCGGAGCCGGCGGATGTAGACGTCGATGATGCCGGGATCGCCGTCGAAGTCGAAGCCCCAGACGGCCCGGAGCAGCTGCTCGCGGCCGCAGTAGCCAGTGGTGCGGAACAGTTCGAGGATCACGTCGTGCTCCCGCCCGGTGAGACGGATCGGCGCGCCGTCGAGGGTGCAGCGCTGGCGGTCCTCGTCGTAGGAGAGGGCGCCGACCGTGTGGATCCGCTCGACGATGACGCCGCCCCGCCGCACCAACGCCCGGAGGTGGGCGACGAGCAGCGAGCTGGTGACGGGTTTGGTGAGGAACGCGTCGGCGCCGAGCTCGAGGAGGTCGATCTGGTCGAGCTCGCCGTCCTTCGCCGTGAGCACGAGGACCGGGGTGGTGATGCCGTCGGCCCGGAGGCGGCGGCAGACCTCGTAGCCGTTCATGCCCGGCAGGAGCAGATCGAGCACGATCGCGTCGTGCTCGCCCTCACTCGCCCGCCACAACCCGTCGGGGCCGTTGTCGGCGAGGTCGACCCGACACCCCTCGGCGGCGAGCCCGCGCCGGAGGACGTCACCGATGTCGGGGTCGTCCTCGATGACCAGGAGCCGCATGACGCGACCTTACGGGCGGGCGTCGAACTCGACCGTGGGTGGCGTCGATCGGCGTTCCGATGCCGTTCAGATTCGTACCGGTAGGCATTCAGGCACGGTGACCGACGCTGCTCGTGTTCCCCCCACCGAAGGACCCGACATGGCTGTCTCCACCCTCTCCCGAACCCTCATCGCGCTCGCCAGCACGGCGGCGGTGGTCACGATCGGCGCCTCGGTCGCCGAAGGTGCCGGCGCGATCCGTGGGACCTCCTCGACCGAGACCACGGCTCCGGTCGCTGCGCCCGGCGATGCGGACCCCGACGACGGGGCGTCGATCCCCCCGACGTCGACGACGCTCCCTCTGCCCGAGCTCTCGCCCGAGCCCCCGGTCGGGCTCACTCCCGCCGAACAGCGGGAGCTGATCGGCGACTGGTCGACCCTCGATGCCGGCGACACCCTCTTCGCCGACTGTCGGACGGTCGTCGAGCGCGCCCTCGTCGCCGAGCTCGGCCCGGGCATCGAGGGGCATGCGGGTTGGTTCGAACCCGACGGCGACCGGGTGGCGCTCAGGAACGCCGACGGCACCGAGTCGCCGTTCATCGACCTCGACGTGCTCGAGGCGACGGCCGACCGGGTCGTGCTCGCGACCCTCGACGCCGACGATGCGGTCGTCCGGTACGACGTCGACCAGCGCCGCCTGGCCGAGGCGATCGAACCCTGCCGGGACGAGGCGACCGCACTCGACGTGATCGTCGCCAGCGATCTCGTCGATGTCCACAGCGTGTTCCTCGCCTCGTCCGAGACGGCCGAGGGGATCCGGATGGAGCTGCGGGTCGAGGCCGGTACCTACTCCGACGAGGAGTTCACGGGCACGTTCGAGGGTCCGGTGCCGAGTGAGGCCTACGACACGTTCCTGGCCGGCATGCCCGCCGGCGTGCGAGCCGAGGTCGAGTTCCGGGTGGCTGACGAACTCGACCGGCTGGGCTGATCCGCGGGATCTCCCGGCACCGACGGAGACCGGGCCGCGGCCCGGTCTCCGCCGCGTCGTCACCTGGGTAGCGTGGCGTCATGACGCTCGTCGACACCTCGGATCGCACCATCGGCCAGTTCACCGTCGGCGCCTTCGCCTTCGGGTGCTGGCGCTTCACCGACGGCGACGTCGACACCGCCCGGGGGGTGCTGGAGACGGCGCTTGACCTCGGCCTGAACCTGATCGACACGGCCGACGTGTACGGCCTCGACTGGGGCGGGACCGCCTTCGGGCAGGTCGAGGAGATCATGGGCAACGTGCTGGCCGCCACGCCCGGCCTGCGGGACCGGATGGTGCTCGCCACCAAGGGCGGGATCATGCCGCCGCTTCCCTACGACTCGTCCGACGCCTACCTGCGTTCGGCCGTCGAGGCGTCGCTCCGCCGGCTCCAGACTGACACGATCGATCTCTACCAGATCCATCGGCCGGACATGTTCACGCACCCGGCCGCCCTGGCCGAGACCCTCGATGCGCTCGTCGCCGAGGGCAAGATCCGTGAGATCGGGGTCTCCAACTTCACGATCGAGCAGACCGACGCCCTCCGCCACCATCTCGAGGCGCCGCTCGTCACGGACCAGCCCCAGTTCTCCCCGGCCCACCTCGACCCGATGCGTGACGGCACGTTCGACCGGGCCATGCAGCACGGCACGGTTCCGCTCGCGTGGAGCCCCCTCGCCGGCGGCCGGCTCGCCACCGGTGTCGACGTGCCACCGGCACTGATCGAGGTCCTCGACGGGCTCGCCGAGCGGGAGGGTGTGTCTCGTGCCGCGATCTGCGTCGCCTTCGTGTTGAGCCATCCGGCCCGCGTGATCCCGCTGCTCGGCTCGCAGAACCCCGACCGGTTGGCCGACATGATGACCGCCGCGAACGTCACGCTCGACCGCAACGACGTCTACGACATCATCGAGGCGTCCCAGGGCCAGCCGCTGCCCTGAGCGACGGCGGGAGTCAATCTGACGCCACCTGCGCCGATCGGTAGATTGCAACCGCTTTCATCGACCGTGCGCAAGGAGCACCGTGGCTCGACCCGTGACCATCGAAGACGTGGCGGCCGCCGCCGGCGTCTCCGTGGCGACGGTGTCGCGGGCGTTGCGGGACATGCCGAACGTCGCCGACTCCACCCGGCGACGGGTCCGGGAGGCCGCCGAGCAGCTCGACTACGTCGTCGACCCGCGGGCCTCGCGTCTGGCCGTCGGCCGGACGGCGACGATCGCGATCGCGGTGCCCGTGCTCGACGCCTGGTACTCGGCCAAGGTCGTGGCCGGCATCGAGACCCTCGCCAACGAGGCCGGGTTCGACGTGTCGTTGTACGTCGTGCCCACCGATGAGCACCGCCGTCGGTTCCTGAGTGGTCGTGGCGCCTGGTGGGGTCGCTGCGACGCCGCGGTGATGATCGACATCGGCATGACCGACGGCGAGGCCGATCGCCTGCTCCACGCGGGGGCTCGCATCGTCACCGTCGGCACCACGACGCCGTGCTTCTCGTCGGTGCGGATCGACGACATGAACGTCGGCCGCCTCGCGGTCGAGCACCTCCTCGAGCTCGGACACCGCGACATCGGGGTGATCGGCGGCTACCCCCACTTCGACGTCGGCTTCAAGGCACCGACGGGTCGCCGGGCCGGTGCGGTGGCCGCACTCACCGAGGCCGGGATCGACCTCCCGCCGAGTCGGATCCGCTCCGGCGGGTTCATGCTCCAGGGCGGGCGGGAAGCCGTGATCGAGATGCTCGCCGACCCCGAGCCGCCGACTGCGGTGTTCTGCATGTCGGACGAGATGGCCTTCGGCGCCATCGACGGGGCCCGCCAACTCGGCTGGTCGTGCCCCGAGCAGCTGTCGGTGGTCGGGGTCGACGACCACGACGTCGCCGAGGCGTTCGGACTCACCACGGTGCGCCAGCGGGTGGACGAGATCGGGGCCAAGGCCGCCCGCCTGGTGATGCTCGCCCTGTCCGAGCCCGATGCCGGGCCGGCACACGAGATCCTCGACACGGCACTGATCGTGCGGCGCTCGACCGCGCTGCCCGGCGCGCCGGCCCCGGCGGGCTGACCGGGCATCGATCCGGCGCCGATCCGGTTCGTCGCCGCGGAGTTGGCAGACTCGGAGGTGTGAACCACGCCTCCCCCTCCTGGCGCCCCGAGATCGACGCCGTGCTCGACCGGCTCGACGATCTCCTCGGCCCCCGCCCCTTCGAGACCACACCCGACCGGCTCTACCGGCCCGACGACCTCTACGCCGGGTTCGACGACGGGGGCCTCGAGGCCACCGTCGACTGGGCGATCTATCTCCAGGCGGAGGTCTCGGGCCGCCCGCCCGTCCCGCCGGCCGCCGCCCTCGCCCACCGGCTGCACGACCACGGGATGACCGTGGCACTCGACGAGTTCCGTGCCGGTCGCCGCCTCGTCGGCGTGATGGGGGGTCACGCCCTCCAGCGCGGCAGCGCCGGGTACACCCAGGCCGTCGAGCTCGGCGCGGCCGTGGCCGCCGCGGGGTACTGCCTCACCACCGGCGGCGGCCCGGGCGCGATGGAGGCCGCCAACCTCGGCGCGGCGGCCAGTGCGGTCGATCGGGCGGCGCTCGACGGGTGGCTCGCCCGCCTCGGGGCGAGCCCGACCTTCTACGACGATGGTGACGGGTTCGCCGCGGCCGCACTCGAGGTCGCTGCCGAACTGGCCGACCCCACCACGAGCCTCGCCGTGCCGACCTGGTTCTACGGGCACGAGCCGACCAACCCGTTCGCCACCGACATCGCCAAGTACTTCGCCAACTCGGTGCGCGAGGACGGTCTGCTCGCCATCTGCACGAGCGGCATCGTGTTCACCAAGGGTGGTCCCGGCACGGCCCAGGAGCTGTTCCAGGACGCGGCGCAGAACGCCTACCGCACCGTCGGCGCCCCGTCGCCGATGATCCTGCTCGACCCACCCGACGATCCGGAGTGGTGGTCGCGTTCGGGCCTCGAAGCCGCGTTGCGGGCCGTCTTCGTCGACCACGAGGGCCGGCCACGCCCCGGCAGCGACCGGGTGCATCGGGTGGCCGACGTGGCCGAGGTCGTCGAGCTGCTCGACGCCGACCGATGAGCGACGCCATCGGGTTCGACGCCGAGCGGGCCGCCAACCTGGCCAACTGGAACGACCGCGTCGCCGGCCACATCGCTCCGGACGGCTACGCGATCGCCCCGCTGCTCGCGGCGCCGGATCGTCTGACGAAGGTCGTGTCCCACGATGCCGAGATCCTCGGCGACGTCGACGGGCTCGATCTGTTGCACCTCCAGTGCCACATCGGGACCGACACCCTGTCCTGGGCGCGTCTCGGGGCCCGGACGACCGGCGTCGACTTCTCCCCGGAGGCGCTCGCCGCGGCCCGGGGCTTCGCCGAGGAGACGGGTCTCGACATCGACTACGTCGAATGCGACCTCTACGACGCCCCGGCGCACGTCGAGGGCGACTTCGATCTCGTCTACACGAGCGTCGGCACGATCTGCTGGTTGCCCGACATCGTCGAGTGGGCCCGCATCGTGGCCGGGTTCGTGCGCCCCGGTGGTCGGTTCTTCATCCGTGACGGGCACCCGATGCTCTACAGCCTCGACGACGACCGCGACGACGGCGTCTACTCGGTCCGCTACGACTACCTGCCGAGCGGACGCCCGAACCGGTTCGACCACGCCACCAGCTACGAGGGCTCGGCGACCCTCGAGCACTCCGTGAGCTACGAGTGGACGCACTCGCTGGGCTCGATCATCCAGGCCCTGCTCGATGCGGGGCTCACGATCACCGCCGTGGCCGAGTACGACCATCTCGACTGGAAGTTCTTCTCCTGGATGGAGGCCGACGGCGAGGTGTTCCGCCTGCCCGCCGACGAGCGCCATCGGGTGCCGCTGCAGTTCTCGATCCTGGCGACGAAACCCGCCGCCTGATCGTGGCGGGCGCCCGGGGTCATCCCCGGTGGTCGTCGAGGAACGCCAGGATGCCGGCGAGCACGGCGTCGGACGCGTCACGCGGTCCGAACATGTGGCCACCCGAGTCGAGCGCCAGGAGCTGCTTCGGTTCCGACGCGGCGGCGATCAACGCCTCGGCGTTCTCGAACGACACCACGTCGTCGTCGGTGGCGTGGATGGCGAGATAGGGACGGTCGAGTGCCGCGGCGGCGGCCAACACGTCGTGCTCGGCGAGGTCCTCGACGAAGCCGTGGTCGAGCTCGAAGGTCCGCCCCGTGATGCACACCTCGGTGCGGCCCTGCTCCCGGAGGCGTTCGAGATCGTCGGCGAACAGATGGGTCACGTGGGCGACGTCGCTCGGTGCCGCCACCGTGATCACCTCGGTCACGGTCTTGATGCGCTCGGCGGCGAGCAGCACGGCGGCTCCGCCGAGGGAGTGGCCGATCATCACACACGGGCCGACGTTCTCGGTGATGAGGGCGGTGGCGGCACGCACGAGGTCGCCCACGTTGCCCGACACGGTCTTGTCGGCGAAGTCACCACCCGACTCGCCCCGACCGGTGAAGTCGAAGCGGAACGCCACGTAGCCGGCCTCGGCGAGGCCCTTCGCCAGACGGGTCATCGTGAAGATGTCCTTCGAACAGGTGAAGCAGTGCGCGAGCAGCACCGAGCCCTTGGCCGGGCCGGCCGGGCGGTGCAGCATGCCCACCAGCTCCGCCCCACGGCTGCCGACGAAGGTGTGGGGATGAGGATCTGGCGCACCGGGGTTCATGTCCGCAGCGTACGATCACCAGGCCCGCCGTCGGAGCGGGCGGGAACCACCGGGAGGAGGTGACGCAGATGACACGACGACTGACCCAGTTCAGCCACGGCGCCGGTTGAGCCTGCAAGCTCGCCCCCGGCGATCTGGCGCACGTGCTGCGCCGCCTGCAACCCATCGATGACGACCGACTCCTGGTCGACGCCACCACCGGCGACGACGCCGCCGTGTGGCGCCTCGACGACGACCGCGCGCTCGTGGTCACGGCCGACTTCATCACCCCCCTCGTCGACGACGCCCGACTGTGGGGTCGGATCGCCGCGGCCAACGCGGTCTCCGACGTCTACGCCATGGGCGGGCGCCCGATCCTCGCGCTCAACCTCGTGGGCTGGAACTCCGACGAGCTCTCCAACGACCTCCTCGGCGACGTGCTGCTCGGCGCCCAGGACATCGCACTCGACGGGGGCTTCGTGATCGCCGGTGGACACACCGTCGACGATCCGGAACCGAAGTTCGGCTTCGCCGTGGTGGGTGAGGTGGCGCCGGATCAGCTCATCACCAATGCCGGGCTCCGCTCCGGCCAACGACTCGTGCTCACCAAGGCCCTCGGCATCGGGGTGTTGGCCACGGCCATCAAGGCCGCCGTCGCCGACGAGGCCGCCGTCGCCGTCGCCGTGTCGTCGATGACCCGACTCAACGCAGAGGCCGCCCGCCTCGCGGTCGACGCCGGGGTCTCCGGCGGGACCGACGTCACCGGGTTCGGACTGCTCGGGCATCTCGGCCGGGCGGCAGTGGAATCGGCGGTCGACGTCACCCTCGACGTCGACGCCATCCCCGTGCTGCCGACGGTCCGCGAACTCATCGCCGAGGGTGTCGTGCCCGGCGGGACCCGCCGGAACCTCGCCCACGTCGGCGACCAGCTCGACCGGGGCGCCCGCTCCGAGGACGACGCCCTGCTGTGTGCCGATGCCCAGACCTCGGGCGGGCTCGTCGTCGGTGTCGATCCCGATGCGGCCGACGAGATGGTGGCGGCGCTCGCCACGAGTGGCCACGCCGCGGCGATCATCGGCACCGTCACCGACGGGGCCGGTCGGATCACCCTGGCCTGAACGAGCCGGCCCCGACGGGGTTGGTGACGTTTCGCCGGTGCGGGTGGTCGAACGGGTGTGACCAGCATCAGCGACGGCGTCCACACGACCGACATCGAGGTCCGTTTCAACGAGCTCGACCCGTACAACCACGTCAATCACGCCGTCTACGTCACCTACTGCGAGGTGGCCCGCACCGCCGCCCTCGACGCCGTCGGCTTGCCGCTCCACGAGGTGTCGGCCCGTGGCTTCCAGTTCGTGATCGTCGAGATCGCGTTCCGCTACAGGGGTGCGGCCGTGGCCGGGGAGACCGTGCAGGTCGACACGACCGTCGTCGAGACCAAACGGGCGTCGTCGCGTTGGGCCCAGCGGGTGCGGGTGGGGGAGCGGACCCTCGTTACCGCCGAGGTCCGTGTCGGGCTCACCGACACCGACGGCCGCCCGACCCGTCCCGACCCCGAACTGTTCGCACCGTTCGATCTGCTCCTCGCTCCCGACGGGATCCCGTGGTGACACCCCGGTGACGATCGGGACCGGTCCCGGCGACTGGGTCGAGCTCGACCTCGCGGAGGTGGTGCGTCAACGCCGACACCTGATGGAGTCGGCGGTGGCCCGCCTCGGCCCCGTGCTCGACGCCACGGTCGGCGCCCACGACGTCCGCCACGGCGACGGGATCTCGTGGCTCGAGGTGGGTGAGCACCGGTTGCGACTCGAGCTCCGACGCGACGGTCGTCTCGTGGTCGGCTTGCCGGACCGGCGCGGTCGCCTCTAGACCGGCGCGATGGCCATCCAGCACGACCGCGACTTCGATCCGGTCTACGGCGAATGCACCCGTCTCAGCCCGTCGATCCGGCGGGTGGTGGCGAAGAACCCCAACCCGTTCACCTTCACCGGCACCGGGGTGTACCTCCTCGGTGCGGGAGAGGTCGCCGTGATCGACCCGGGCCCCACCCTGCCCGAGCATCTCGATGCCATCGAGGCCGCACTCGGGCCCGACGAGACCATCGGATCGATCCTCGTCACCCACACCCACACCGACCACACCGCCGGCGTCGACGATCTCGTCGCACGCACCGGTGCCACGACCTACGGGTTCGGTCCACACGGCGACGTGCCCGACGAACACCCGATGGAGAACATCAGCTTCGACGAGTACTTCACCGACGAGGAGAAGGCCGAGTTCAAGAAGCAGTGGGACGAGACCCCCGACGAGCTGCGCCGGGAGGGGCCCGACACCGGGTTCGTGCCCGACGAGCGGGTGGAGCACGGCGACACGATCACCGTCGCCGGGGTCGACGTCTCCGTCGTGCACACCCCCGGCCACACCTCCAACCACGTCTGCTTCGGCCTCGACGCCGAACAGACGCTGTTCACCGGTGACCACGTGATGGCCTGGGCGACCTCGGTGATCTCGCCGCCCGACGGCGATCTGGTCGACTACCTGCGTTCGCTCGAGGTGCTCCTCGAGCGCGACGACACGACCTACTGGCCGACCCACGGGCCGGCCGTGGCCGATCCCGGCACCTACGTCCGGTCGTTCATCGATCACCGACGGAGCCGCGAAGCCCAGATCGTCGAGGGCCTGACGCCCGGGCCCACCACCATCAAGGATCTCGTGCCGTCGATGTATGCCGCGGTCGACAAGCGCCTGTGGCGGGCGGCGGCGAACTCGGTCTACAGCCACCTGCTCGCGCTGTTGAAGGAAGAGCGTGCGGTGGTGGTCGACGGCGGGGAGCCGTCGGTGGCGGCCACCTGGGCCCTCACCTGAGTCGAGCTCAGACGGCTCGGGCCACGACGACGAACTCGAGCCCCGGTCGGTCGGGTGCATCCCGGACCTCGTCGAGCACGAACCCGGCCGCGCCGAGTTCCCACGTGAGGTCGGGAACCGTCCGGTAGTGCAGCGTCGTGTCGGACGCCCGCACGTCGCCGTCGGCGAAGGTGATCGTCCAGCGGAACGACACGAGCGGGAGCGACACATCGAGCAGGTCGAAGTCGGTGGCGACCGTGCCCTCGACGGTGTCGACCGTTCTCGTCAGCCGCGTCGCCCAGGTCTCCCAGGCCCGAGCATCGGGATCGCGGGTCTCGAAGACGAACCGGCCGCCGTCGCGGAGCCGCCGCCGGATGTGGCGGAGGGTCTCCGCCCAGTCGGCGTCGTCGACGAAGACCATCGCCACGTTGCCGGTCATCACGGCGAGGTCGAACAGCTCGTCGGTCGGGACCGCGTCGACGGTGCCGTCGATCCAGGTCACCGACCGATCGGGGTCGGCCGCCCGAGCCACGTCGAGCGACGCGGTCGCCGGGTCGACACCGGTGACCGACCGGCCCGATGCGGCGAGACGGCGGGCCAACACGCCGGTTCCGCAGCCGACATCGAGGACCCGCCGGGCGCCGAACTCCGCGGGGAGCGCGGCGTAGAGATCGAGATCGTCCCGGTCACCGTCGAGGTCGTCGTAGATCCGAGCGAGGCGGGGATCGGCGAAGAGTTCGTCGGGCACGGTGGCGTCCGTCCGGGTGGGTCAGCCCCGGCGGGCCTTGCCGCCGGATCGGTTGGCGCCGCCGGAGCGGCCGCCACCCGAGCGGTTGCCGCCACCGGAGCGGTTGCCGCCGGGTCGGCCGCCACGGCCCTGGCCGTTGCGGCCACGGCCGCCACCGGATCGCTCACCGTTCGAGCGTCCGCCCTCGGACGAGGCACCCTCGGGGCGTCGCTGGCCCTTGCGGTGCTGCTTCTTGCGGCGGGGCTGGTTGTCGTCGTGCGGCGTCCACATCGGCGGCCCGTCGAGGCCGCCGCCCTCGGCAGCCGGCCGACGGTCGTCGGTGCGGGGCCGGCGATCGTCGCGGCCCCGATCGTTGCGAGGACGATCACCCGTTCCACGACGCTGGTCGTCCCGGCGACCCTGACCACCTCGGCGAGCCTCGCCGTCCCGACCGTTACGGTCGCCGCGATTGTCACCACGTCGGTCGTCGTTGCGTCCCCGACCGTCACGGTCACCGTTGTCACGGACGCGACCGTCTCGGCCGCCGCCACGGGACTGGTCGCCCCGGCCACGGTCGTCGCGCTCGTTGCGAGCACGGTTCTGACCGCCACGGGTCCGCTTGCCGGCGGCCCGGCGACGGTCGTCACCCGGCTCGTCGTCGAAGGGCACCCGGTCGGGTGTCCACTTGTTCCCGCCGCCCGGGGTCAGGCGACGCAGCTCGGCCAGATCGGGCCGGGTGGTCTCCCGGGGCAGACCGAGGTCCTTCTGGAGCCCCTTGACCTGCTTCGCGACCTTGTCGACCACCATCGACACCACCACACCCGAGGCGCCGGCCCGGGCCGTGCGGCCGGAGCGATGCAGATAGGTCTTGTCGTCCTCGGGCGGATCGAAGTGGATCACGCCGGCCACGCCGTCGACGTGGATGCCGCGGGCGGCGACGTCGGTGGCGACCAGCGCCGGACACTCGCCGGAGGTGAACGCCCGGAGCGCACGATCGCGCTGGGACTGGTTGCGTCCGCCGTGGATCCAGGCGGCTTTCACGCCGGCCCGCTTGAGCTGGCGGGCGACGCGGTCGACGCCGTGGCGGGTGCGGCAGAACACCACGGTCGGGCCGATCGCGGTGATCGCGTCGGCGGTGATCTCGACCCGTTCGGTCGGCTCCACCTTCCAGAAGAGGTGGCTCATCGCCGACATGTCGGGCTCGACCTCGCCGTACTCGTGACGGCTGGGGTTCCGCTGGTACTGCTTGGTGATGGCCGCCACGTCGCCGTCGAGCGTCGCCGAGAACAACACGGTCTGGCGGCGGTCGGGGGTCTGGTCGAGCAGGCGGCGGACCTCGGGCAGGAAGCCCATGTCGGCCATCCGGTCGGCCTCGTCGATCACGACGACCTCGGCATCGGCCAGCGAGCAGTTGCCCCGCTCGATGAGGTCCTTCAGGCGGCCGGGGGTGGCGACCATCAGGTCGGCGCCACGGTCGAGTGCCTTCACGTGGCGGCGGATGTCGACGCCGCCGTAGACCGAGACCGAACGGCGGCCGGCGGCCTGCACGAGCGGCTGGAGCTCGGTGTGGATCTGCTCGGCCAGCTCACGGGTGGGAGCGAGCACGAGGGCCGTCGGGCGGCCGGGCTTCGCGGGAGCGAGCCGGGCGACGAGCGGGAGGCCGAAGGCGAGGGTCTTGCCGGAGCCCGTGGGGGCGCGTCCGCACAGGTCGCGGCCCTCCAGCAGATCGGGCAGGGTCTGGGCCTGGATGGGGAACGGCTCGGTGATGCCGCGGTCTTCGAGGGTCGAGACGAGTCGCGACGGCAGGCCGAACTCGGCGAAGGTGGTGGTCACGGTGGAACGCTTTCCGCTCGGCCGGAATCGGGGGAGGAACTCGACTCCGAACAGTCGTGGAGTGCGAGGGTGAGCGCCGCGGCCGAGTGCGGGGCTCCGACGGCCACATCGGGCCGTGGGGGAGAGGGTAGCGACGATCAGGCGTCGGGAGAAACGATGTCCTCCGCCCGCACCCCGAGCACGAACAGGATCGCGTCGAGATACGGGACGGTCACGGTGGTGTCCGCCGCGTCGTTGACCACCGGTTTCGCGTTGAACGCGATGCCGAGGCCGGCGGCGTTCAACATGTCGAGGTCGTTGGCACCATCACCAACGGCCACGACCTGATCGAGCGGCACGCCCTCGGCGGCGGCGACCTGGCGGAGCAGGTCGGCCTTGGCCTGACGGTCGACGACCTGACCGAGCACCCGGCCCGTCAAGCGGCCGTCCTCACCCCATTCGAGCCGGTTGGCGTAGGCGTGGTCGATGCCGAGGTTGTCCCGCAGCTGGTCGGTGAACTCGGTGAACCCGCCCGAGACGATGGCCGAGCGGTAGCCGAGACGCCGCAGTGTGGAGGTGAAGAGCTCCGCCCCCGGTGTGAGCCGCATGGCCGCCCGGGCCCGTCGGACCGAGGCCCGGTCGAGACCGGCGAGCAGCCCGACGCGGGCTTCGAGCGATTCGGCGAAGTCGAGCTCGCCGGCCATGGCCCGCTCGGTGATCGCGCGGACCTCCTCGAGGTGGCCCGCTTCGGCGGCGAGCAGCTCGATGACCTCGTCCTGGATGAGGGTGGAGTCGACGTCCATGACGATCAGTCGGGTGGCTCGACGGCCGAGACCCTCACGGTGCACGGCGACGTCGCAGGCCATCGGTTGGGCGGCGGCGAGGAGTGAGTCGCGCAGCTTGGTCGGGTCGTCGCCGGCGACGACGAACTCGTACGCCATCACCGGTCGACGGGCGAGGCGCACGATGCGGACCACGTTGCCGCCGGCCTGGGCGACGGTGGTGGCGAGCGTCGACATCTCGGCGGGGGTCACCTCGGCGCCGAGCACGGTGACGACGAGGCCCCGGGGGCGGGTGGTCGGCACGGCGTCGACCATCTCGAAGTCGACGTCGACCTTCGCCTCCCAGCCGAACAGGAGCAGATCCCGCAGCAGGTCCTTGCCGGCCGGTACCCGCACGACGAGCGTGAGGTTGAGCATGCCCCGGATCGTGATCTGCTCGATGTCGTCGACACCGGCGCCGGCCCGGGCGAGGTGATCCATCAGTCCGGCGAGGATGCCGGGCTGGTCCGGCCCGCTCACCCGCAGCAACATCGTCTGCTGATCCACCCTTCGACGCTACCCCGACGGCCGAGTCGCTCGGGCCCGGCGTGCCGAGTGCAACACGGGCGGCCAGACTCCGATCCGTGTCCGGCGTCCGCCCCGATCGCAGCGCCCCCGCCGTGGGGCTCGGCGCCGCCCGAACCACGGCGCTGTTCGCGATCTTCACGTCGTTCGGGGCGATCTTCGGTCTGATCGGCCCCGCCTGGGTGGGCATGGCACCCGACCTCGGCCTCGAACCGGCCGACCTGCCGATCGTGACCGTGCCCCTCGTCGTCGGACGGCTGCTCGGTGCCCTCACGGCCCCGGCACTCGGTGGGCGCGTCGAGCGGGCCGTGCGGTTCCTCGCGCTGCCCGTGATGCTCGGTGGTGGGTTGTTGCTCGCCGCCGGTGTGCTCGGTCGTGAGGTCGCCTGGGTCGTGGTGGGTCTGTCGATCACCGGGCTCGCGGGCGGGCTGCTCGACGTCACGGTCAACGAGGTGCTCTCGGCGGAGGGACGCTCGACCGAGGCCGTGCTCGTGCACGGGGGCTACGGGGTGGGAGCGGTCGGTGGTCCGCTGCTGCTCGTGGTGGGGTTCGACTGGGCCCCGGCGCTCGCCATCACCGGCCTCGCGGCGATCTCCTCGGCGTTGGTCGCACCCGTCGCCGACGGAGGTCGGCATCGCCGCCGGATACCGGCACACGACGCCGGCGGTGCCGAGCAGGGTGGTGAGCGGGTGCCGTTCGACTCGGGGATCTGGTTGCTCGTCGGTCTCGCCGGTGCGGCGGGAGCGGTCGAGGTCGTCACGGCACAGTGGGCGCCCACGGTGCTGTCGGAGACGGCGGGCTGGAGCGAGGAGCGGGCGGCCGCGGTCGGGGCGGGGTTCTGGGCCGTGCTCACGGTCGTCCGTCTCGTCGTCGGGCTCGCCCCCGGGCTGGTGCCGCCGGGCCTCGACGGCCGCCCGATGCGGGTCGTGATGGTGGTCGGTTCGGTGCTGATGGTGATGGCGGGGGTGGCGGCGGCCGGTGGCGCACTCGTGCTGGCCGTCGGTGTCTCGACCGCGCTGCCGTTCCTCGTGGTCGAGGCGGGTCGGCGTCGGGGTCCTCGTGGCATCTCCGCGACGCTCGTCGCCGCGGCCGTGGCGAGCGTCGTCCTGCTCGGGGTCTCGGGGCCGCTCGTGTCGGTGTTCTCCGAGCGGGCGGTCGGGGTGATCCTGCTCGTGCTGAGCGCGGGGATCGTCGTCGGATGGCCCCGCTCCGGCTCGGTCACCGCCGCACCCTGACCGATCTTGACACTGGTAGGTTCGGCCGCATGATCGAGTCCGACTATCTCGTGGTGGGGGCGGGCGCGGTCGGCATGGCCTTCGTCGACACCCTCCTGTCCGACACCGATGCCACGGTGACCCTCGTCGACCGGTACGACCGGCCCGGCGGTCACTGGAACAAGGCCTATCCGTTCGTCACCCTGCATCAGCCATCCGCGTTCTACGGCGTCGCCTCACGCGAGCTGTCGACCGGCCAGCTCGACACCTCCGGGCTCAACGCCGGGCTCGGCCACCTCGCCACCGGCACCGAGGTGCTCGCCTACTTCGAGGCCGTGATGCGCGATCGCTTCCTCCCCTCGGGACGCGTCGACTACCACCCGATGTCGGACCACACCGGCGACGGTCGGTTCCGGCATCGCCTCTCGGGCGAGATCCACGAGGTGTCCGCACCCGTGCTCGTCGACGGGACCCACCTCAACACGTCCATCCCCTCGACCCACACTCCGAACTTCTCGGTCGACCCCGACGCACGCTTCATGCCGCTGAACGACCTCGTCGACCTCACCGAGCCCGCCGCCGGTTACGTCGTCATCGGCGGGGGCAAGACCGGGATCGATGCCCTGCTGTGGCTCCTCGCACGCGGGGTCGATCCCGACACGATCACCTGGGTCGTCTCGCGTGACGCCTGGTTGCTCGACCGTCGCAACACCCAACCCGGCGACGAGTTCTTCCACGACACCATCGAGACCCAGGCGGCGCAGTTCGAGGCGATCGCCGCCTCGACCTCGGTGGACGACCTGTTCGACCGGCTCGAGGCGTGCGGGTACTTCCTGCGGATCCACCCCGAGGTCCGTCCCACGATGTTCCACGGTGCCACGATCTCCGAGGCCGAAGCCGCCGAGCTCCGCCGCATCCGGAACGTCGTGCGGCTCGGCCGGGTCACCGAACTGCACTCCGACCGCATCGTGTGCGAGCGGGGCGAGATCCCGACCACGGTCGACACCGTGCACGTCGACTGTTCGGCATCGGCGCTGTCGCCCGATCTCGAGGAGAAGCCGGTCTTCGAACCGGGGCGCATCACACCCCAGATGATCCGGGGCTACCAGCCGGTGTTCTCCGCCTCGCTCATCGCCCACGTCGAGGCCACCCACGACGACATCGAGAAGAAGAACTCGCTGTGCGGAGTGGTGCCGCTGCCGAATCACGACACCGACTATCTGCGCCTCACCCGGGCCGGGATGATGAACCAGTACCTCTGGTCGCTCGAACCCGGGCTCGACGAGTGGATGCAGGCCAACCGGCTCGACGGGTTCAGTGCGACGATCGCCAACGCCGTGGGCGACCGGGACAAGATGGCCGTGCTCGCCCGGCTCCGGGCCGCCGTGGTGCCGGCGCTCGGCAAGCTCGACGAGTACCTGGCCGAGCTCGGCCTCGACTGAGCTAGAGGTAGGCGGCCAGCTCGCGGATGAGCACCGGCTGGCCGTAGTGGAAGCCCTGGGCGAATCGGATGCCGAGACGCTGGAGGGCCTCGGCCTGCTCGGCGGTCTCGACACCCTCGGCCACCACGGCCTGGCCGGCACGATGTGACCGGTCGACGATGGCGGCGATGCGATGGCGACCCTCGGCCCGGTCGACGAGGCGCACGAGCTCGATGTCGATCTTCACGGCGTCGAAGCGGGGTGCGTGCACGGCGTCGTCGCTGCGGGCATCGGTGGCGTCGTCGCGGGCCACCCGGACCCCGAGAGAGCGCAGGCGTTCCAGGACGGGCAGGTGGTGCTCGGGCATGCGTTCGATCGACGGTTCGGAGAACTCGAGCTGCACGCGGGCCGGGTCGATGCCGGTCTGGGCGATGGCGGTCTCCACGACGAACACGAGGTCGCCGTGTTCGAGGTGCCGGGTCGACATGTTGAGCGACACGCCCCACGGGCCGGGCCGGTCGGCGGCCCACCGCAGGCCGGCTCGGAGCACCCACTGGTCGATCTGGAGCACGGCGTCGGACTGCTCGGTGATCGGCAGGAACGCACCCGGCTGGATGAGGCCCTCGTCGGGGTGATCCCATCGCACGAGCAGCTCGTAGCCGACGGCGTAGCCGGTGGTGAGATCGACGATCGGCAGGGCGGCGAGCACCAGCTCGTCGCGGCCGATCGCCTCGGCGATGATCCGGCTGACGTCGCCGTGGAACTCGACTTCGCGCACTCCGCCGGCGGTGTAGGCGCTGATGCGCATCCGGCGTTCGTGCTTGCAGGCGTAGAGGGCTTCGTCGGCCTGGCGCAGGAGCTCGGCCGAGTCGCCGCCCCAGCCCTCGGTGATCCCGACCGAGGTGCCGACACTGACGACGATCCCGGTCGACAGGGCGATGGGCTGCTCGACGACGTGCACGAGCCGAGCCGCGAGCTGCTCGAGCTCCCAGGCGCCGGGCACGATCACGACGAACTCGTCGCCGCCGAGGCGGCCGATCGCCTCGTCGCCCCGCACGGCGTCGTCGAGGCGCCGACCGATCTCGGTGAGCACCTCGTCACCGGCCTCGTGGCCGTGCGTGTCGTTGATGGGCTTGAACTTGTCGAGATCGAGGAACATCACACCGACCGGATCGTCGGCGCCGATCGCATCGAGGCGGTCCATGATCCCCGCCCGGTTCAGCAGGCTCGTGAGCGGATCGTGGGTGGCCTCGTGGGCCAGCTTCGCCTCGATCGCCTTCTGCTCGGTGATGTCGCGGCACAACACGACGGTGGCGAGTCCGTCGACGTCCTCGGTCGTCGACATCGACAGCGAGACGTCGATCTTCGTGCCGTCGACGGCGGTGGCGATCTGCTCACCGTCGCGGATCTCGACCTGCCAGTCGCGGAAGAAGGCCGAGGCGGGCAGGCCGGTGAGGTCCTCACCCCGGAGCAGCGCCACGGCCGCGGGGTTGGCCAGCTCGATCATGAACGACGGATCGAGCACGAGAATGGGGTCGGCGGCGGCGTCGACGATGGTCTGGGCCCGCTGCTCGCTGGAGCGCAGCTCGGTCGTGAGCTGGCGGAGACGGTCGACGGTGGCGGACACGGCCGTGGCGAGCGGGCCGGCGTCGTCGGCGTCGGTGTGCTGGTCGAAGTCGCCCCGGGCCACGGCTTCGGCCCGGCGGGCCAGCCCGTTGAGGTTGTCGACGAGTTCGTCGAGCGAGGTGCCGATCTCGACCAGTTCGGGCGGACCGGAGCGTTTGCCGGTCTCGGCCCGCAGGTCACCGCCGATGATGCGGCGGGCCTGGTCACGCAGGCGGATGAGCGGCTTGTCGATGGAGCGGGCCACGATGAACACCCCCAACATGGCGGCGGCCATGAGCACCCACGAGCCGATGGCGAGCATCCAGGCTCGTTGGCGTGCGTCACGAACCCGGATGTCGAGCTCTCGTTTCAGGTCTTCGATGGTCTCGATGGCGGCACCGTTGACGGTGCGGAGCTGCTGGAGCTCACCGGTGAGCACGTCGAGGCGTGCACGGTCGGCCACGGTCGCGGTGCCGTCGAGGCGTCGTTCGGTGTCGGCGACGATCTGGTCCCAGTCGTCGAGTTCGACGATCAGGTCGGGGTGACGGGCGGCGATGGTGCGGACGTCGTCGTTGGCCTCCACGGCCAGGGCGGCGTAGGTGAAGGGGAGATCGCCCTCTTCGTCGAGTTCGGAGACGGCGACGGTGGTGGTCCAGCCGACCTGGTCGCCGACGAGGTCGTCGAAGGCCCGGACGATCTCGATGTGGCCCGACAGGTCGGTGGCGCCGACCTGGGACAACGACGACAGGATGTCGATCAGGGTCTGGTCGATGCCGTCGGCGACGAAGCCGTCGAGCACGTGGTGGGGTGACTGGATCGAGATGGCGGCGAACTCGTCGTCGATGTAGGGATCCCGCACCCGGTCCATGCCGCCGAAGGCCTCGGTGATCGCGGTGTCGAGCTCGGCGACCCGCTCGGCCCCGAGGTGCTGGTCGACCTGGCGGGCGGCCTGGGTGACGGTCGCTTCGATCTCCGGGCCGGCCGGGTCCTCGATGGAGGCGAGGGCGACCTCCTGGCGGGCGACGAGTTCGTTGGCGAGCAGCGGGCGCAGCTCCAGCGCGACGCGGACCCGGTCGAGGCGGGTGATGGTCTGCTCACCGGCGGCGACCCGTTCGTTCTGGGTCGATGCGACGGACGACGAGAGCGTGGTGACACCCATCATGGGCACCACCACGAGCGCGGTCAGCCGACGGCGAACCGTCCAACCGCTCAGCAAACGACGCATCACCTACTGACAAACGGCAGAAACGGGCCACTTTTCAGTGGTCACGCAGGGATTTTTCCCCGATCGGCGCTCGGCCGGCCGGGGTGATGACCGAGCGGTCAGCTCTCGGCCGGTGCCAGACCACCCGTGACGGCGAGCTCCGCGCCCTCGGAGAGCGTGATTCCGGCGGTCGCGACCGCCGCATCGGCGAGGTCGGCGGCGTTGCGCCGCAGCACCTCGAGGCGTTCGGCGGTGTCGGCGACCGTGGCATCGACGAGTTCGGTACGCAACGATGCCTTCGCCTCGGTCTTGAGGCGGCGCAGCTCGCTGAGGGCGGCCGAGACGACGGCGACGTCGCCGGCGTCGGCACCGTCGGCGGCCGCCCGGAGCGGCTCGGCCGTCGGCCAGGTGTTGGTGTGCACCGAGCCGTCCCGCCACCACGACCAGACCTCTTCGGTGGCGAAGGGCAGGAACGGGGCGAACAGTCGGAGCAGGGTGTCGAGCGCCCGGGCCAGGGCGGCATGGGCCGAGGCGGCCGCCTCGTCGCCCTGGGAGCCGTAGGCCCGGTTCTTGACGAGCTCGATGTAGGCATCGGTGAAGACCCAGAAGAAGGTCTCGGTCCGCTCGAGCGCCCGGGCGTAGTCGAACCCGTCGAAGCCCTTGGTGGCCTCGTCGACGAGGTCGGCGAGCCCGGCCAGCATGGCCCGATCGAGCGGGTTGGTGACGGGGGCGTCGAGCGCGGCCTGGAGGTCGCCCATGCCGAGCGCGAACTTCGAGGCGTTGAGCAGCTTGATGGCGAGGCGGCGCCCGATCTTCATCTGCTGCTGATCGAAGGCGGTGTCGGTGCCGGGACGGCCCGAGGCGGCCCAGTAGCGCACGGCGTCGGAACCGAACTCCTCGAGCAGCCCCATCGGCGTGACGACGTTGCCCTTCGACTTCGACATCTTCTTGCGGTCGGGGTCGAGGATCCAGCCCGAGAGGTTGGCGTTGCGCCACGGAATGCGCTCGTCCTCGAAGTGGCTGCGGACGACGGTCGAGAACAGCCAGGTCCGGATGATGTCGTGGCCCTGGGGTCGCATGTCGTACGGGCTGACCTTGGCCCACAGCTCGGCACCCTCGGGCTCTTCCCAGCGACCGGCGATCTGCGGCGTGAGCGACGAGGTGGCCCAGGTGTCCATGATGTCGGGCTCACCCATGAACCCGCCGGCGACGCCGCGCTGCTCGGCGGTGAAGCCGGGCGGGACATCGGTGGAGGGATCGATCGGCAGGGCCGACTCGTCGGGTGTGATCGGCTCGTCCCAGATCGGCTCGCCGGCGTCGTCGAGGCGATACCAGAGGGGAATCGGCACGCCGAAGAACCGCTGGCGCGAGATCAGCCAGTCGCCGTTCAGACCCTCGACCCAGTTCGTGTAGCGGGCCCGCATGTAGTCGGGGTGGAAGGCGATCTCGCCGCCCCGACCGATCAGGTCGCCGTTGAGGTCTGCTTCACGGCCGCCGTTGCGGATGTACCACTGGCGGGAGGTGACGATCTCGAGCGGCTTGTCGCCCTTCTCGAAGAACTTGACCGGATGGGTGATGGGGCGGGATTCGCCGATCAGTTGGTCGTGCTCACGCAGCAGCTCGACGACGGTCTCCTTGCCGGAGAACACGGTCTGGCCGGCCATACGGCCGTACTTCTCGGCGGCCTCGGGCGACATGACCTCGGGAGCCTCGGCGAGGAAGCGGCCGTTGCGGCCGATGACGGCCCGGGCCGGCAGGTTCAGCTCGCGCCACCAGGTGACGTCGGTGGTGTCGCCGAAGGTGCAGATCATGGCGACGCCGGTGCCCTTCTCGGGGTCGGCGAGCTCGTGGAAGACCATCGGGACCTCGACGCCGTAGACCGGCGTCGTGATCGTCTGGCCCTTCAGCGGCTGGTAGCGCTCGTCGTCGGGGTGGGCGACCACGGCGACACAGGCCGGGAGCAGCTCCGGACGGGTCGTGTCGATCAGCAGATCGGAGCCGTCGGGGCGGGCGAATCGGAGCGTGTGGTAGGCGCTCGGACGTTCCCGGTCCTCCAGCTCGGCCTGGGCGACGGCGGTCTGGAAGGTGACGTCCCAGAGGCTCGGTGACTCGAGCTGATAGGCCTCGCCACGAGCGAGGTTCCGCAGGAAGGCCTTCTGCGAGATGCGGCGGGACCGCTCGTCGATGGTGGCGTAGAGCAGCGACCAGTCGACGCTCAGGCCCAGCGTGCGCCACAGATCCTCGAACGCCTTCTCGTCCTCGACGACGAGGCGGTCGCAGAGTTCGATGAAGTTGGGGCGGCTGATCGGGACCTGCTGCTTGAAGGCCTTGCCGTCGGGACCCTTGCCCTCCGAGGCCGGTGGCTCGAAGCCGGGGTCGTAGGGCTGCGACGGGTCGCAGCGCACGCCGAAGTAGTTCTGGACCCGACGCTCGGTCGGCAGACCGTTGTCGTCCCACCCCATCGGATAGAAGACCTTCTTGCCGGTCATCCGCTGGTAGCGGGCGATGGTGTCGGTGTGGGTGTAGGAGAACACGTGGCCCACGTGCAGCGAGCCCGACACCGTCGGCGGGGGCGTGTCGATCGCGAACACCTCGTCGCGGGTCGCCGAGTGGTCGAAGGCGTAGGTGTCGTCGGTCTGCCACCGGGCGGACCAGGTGGCTTCGAGACCGTCGAGGGTGGGCTTGTCGGGGGCACCGGCCATGGGGGAGCAGGCTATTGGGGTCGACCCCGACGATGACGGGCTTTGTCGGCGGGTCCTCCCGGTGCGGGACCGGTCGACGACGGACTCAGAGGACGTTGGCGAGGCCGGCGGACGACCGGCGGTTGGCCGGATCGGTGTCGGTGTCGGTCGTGGTGCCGGCTCCCGCGCAGCGGGCGGCGGCGTCACCCGAGCCGGTCGGTTCCCAACAGGCCGAGGTGTCGCGGTCCTCGAGCACGGCGAGGGAGACGGACCGCCCGGCGTCGGTGAGGGCGAGTTCGGCCTCGTACGAGGAATCCCAGGGGAGCTCCGCACCCGGCCGATCGAAGATCGACCAGTCGTTGGAGCGGGCGGGGTCGGCCCAGGCCATGTAGTCGGCCACCTGCTCGTCGGGCTCGAGCAACCAGATGTCGTCGCCGAAGGAGTCGAGCACCTCGTTGTTCGCCGCCCCGATGAAGTACTCGAGGGCGCCGGCGGGGGCGTCGGGCACGTCGGGATCGGGGCCGAGCAGCCAGAACACGGCGTACTGGCCGGGCTGGAGGGTGCTGACGTCTCCGCTCGCGTCGCCAGCGCCGATCGTGTAGCGGAAGCTGCCCTTCGGGTCGCGGGTCCCGACGCGTTCGTTCCAGTCGAGCAGTTCGTAGCCGGCGATCGAGATCGGGTCGGCGCCGATGTTGACGATCTCGATGAACTCGTCGTCGTGGTCGGTGTCGGAGCGGTAGAGCATGATCTCGCTCACCACGAGGGCGGAGGCGGTCTCGCCGACACCCCAGGTCGTCACGACGATCTGGATCTGGGTCTCGCCGTAGGTGATGCCGTCGTTGGTCTGGGTGGCCCGGATGGTGACGGTGCTCGTTCCGGCCGTCGTGGGCTCGCCGTCGATCCGTCCGTTGCCCGGGTCGATCGTGAGGCCGTCGGGCAGGCCGACGGCCGACCACATGACCGGGTCGTTCTCGACGTCGACGGCCGTCGCGAGCCCGTCGATGTTCTCCCCGATGGCGAGTGGTGCGGGGTCGGCGGCGGTGACCACGGGCGGGTCGTCCACCGGGGTGATGTCGATCGTGAGGGCCGACGGCACACATCGTCCCGTGTCGTCGCAGACCTCGCCGTCGATGACGAAGGAGCCGAACAGGTCAGGGTCGGCGCCGATCGTCATGTCCGTCGTGGTCGCCGTGACGTCGAGGCCGGCGGCGAACGCGAGCGGCGACCAGGTGAGCGGATCGCCGTCGGCGTCGGAGTCGTTGATCAACAGATCCGCGAAGGCGACCGTGATGCCGCCGTCCTCGGGGAACGAGCGGGTGTCGTCGACGGGTGCGGGGTCGTCGGGGGTCGCGGCCAGGTCGAGCCCGGCGGTGGTCACCGAGCACCGGCCGTCGGCGTCGCAGATCTCGATGTCGAAGGTCGAGGTGCCGCTGGCGTCCGCGTCGGGCTTCACGTCGAACCCGATCGTCTGGGATCCGACCGTGCCGGGTGTGGGTGCGCCGACGGGTGCGTCGAGGAACACCGTGGCGCCGACGGGCTGGCGGACCACGGTCACGGTGACCGGTCCGGTCACGGTGTCGACGACGAAGCTGTCGCTGTGGTCGGTGTCCTCGGTGCCGTCGGTCGTGAACGCGGCGGCGGTCGGCGGTGACGGTGGCACCGTCGTCGTGGTGGTGGGTGCCGCGGTCGTCGTCGTCGTCGGCACCGTCGTCGTGGTGGTGGGCGCCGCGGTGGTCGTCGGTGCAGCGGTCGTCGTCGGCGCCGCCGTGGTGGTCGGGCGAGCCGTCGTCGTCGTGGTCGGGGCCACGGTCGTGGTCGTCGCTTCGGTGGTGGTCGTCGTGGGGGCCGTGGTCGTGGTGGTGGGCGCCGTGGTGGTCGTCGGCGCTGCGGTGGTGCTCGGGGCGAGCGTGGTCGCCACGACCGTCGTGGTGACGACGGGTTCCTCGAACGCGAGGGCGGGGGGCGCCGGATCGGGAGAGAGCACCCCGAGTCCGCCGGTGATCGTGGCGACCGCGACCGTGGCCACACCGGCACCGGCGGAGGCGAGCGGGGCCGTGACGGGGGCGACCGGGACGACCTGGCCGGCGGCGGGCAGGTTGGCGAGCCACGACAGCGGGCCGAGCAGCAGCTTGAGGCGACCGATGCCGATCCCGAGGAAGACCCGGGCCATCCTGGGGTCGAACTGGCTCCCGGCGCAGCGGGCGATCTCCTGGCGGGCGTACTCGGCCGACATCGGCTTCTTGTACGACCGGGTCGAGGTCATGACGTCGAAGGCGTCCGTGATGGCGACGATGCGGGCGCCGAGGTGGATCTGGTCGCCGGCGAGGCCGTGGGGGTAGCCGCCGCCGTCCCAGCGCTCGTGATGCTCGCCCACGGTGCGGGCCCAGGGTCCCAGCCACTCGGCCAGCGGGGCGACGAGTTGCTGGCCCTTCCAGGTGTGGGCCTTGAGGACCTCCCACTCGCGATCGGTGGGGCGGCCCTCCTTGTTCAGGATCTCGGTCGGGACGTGGATCTTGCCGACGTCGTGGAGCAGGGCGGCCCAGCGGAGCCGGTCCGCGTCGTGTTCGGGCATGCCGAGCTCTTCGATCATGAGGTCGGTGTAGGCCCGGACCCGCTCACAGTGGCCCCGGGTCATCCGGTCGTGCACGCTCAGCACCGCGACGAGTTCGAGCATCTGCTCGGCATGTCGGGTGCGATCGTCGCTGATGCCCTCGGAGCGGAGTTCGTCGAGGCGGCGCTGGAGCTGGCGGGTCGTGCCGGTGCGCATCGCCATGCCGAAGCGGTTGGGGGCCTCGTCGGGGAAGACGAGGGTGAGCGACAGCAGCGCCGACAGTGGGAGGAGGCGTCGGGCGAGACGTTCGGTGCCGAGCAGCACACCCGTCGCGAGCACGGCGACGCCGATCCACCACAGCAACGTCGGCACGCCGAGTCGGGACGGCGGCAGCACTCGGGCGAGGGTCGCGGTGGTGGCGAACGAGGCGGCGAAGGGCACGACGAGGACGACCACCCGCACGAGGCGGGACAGGCCGGGGCGGCCCTGCCATCGGCGATCGTCGTGTGCCATCTCGGACATCACCGGGTTCTTCGGCTCGTTTCCGCAGCGTCTGGAGGGAAAAGCACCGCGTCGTCGGTGGGTCGTCGGTACCGTTTTCCGGGTGACGCCCGACCTTCCCCAGATCCACCTCCACGACACGGCCACCGGTTCGGTGCGCCCGCTCGAACTCCGCGAACCCGGTGTGGTGTCGATCTACTGCTGCGGGCCGACCGTCTACGCCCCGCCGCACCTCGGTCACGGCCGTTTCGTACTCGTCTACGACGTCCTCCGTCGCTACCTCGAGTGGGCCGGGTACGAGGTCCGCTTCGTGTCGAACATCACCGACATCGACGACAAGATCATCGAGCGGGCGCAGAACGAGGATCGGGCGTGGCAACAGATCACGCAGAGGTGCGAGAAGGTCTGGTTCGACACCATGGACCGGATCGACGTGATGCGGCCGACCGAGACGCCGCATGCCACCGAGTACGTCGACCAGATGGTCGAGTTGATCTCGACACTGATCGGCCGGGACGCCGCCTACACGACCGACGACGGCGTCTATCTCGCCGTGGAGGGCATCGAAGGGTACGGCCTGCTCGCCCGCCAGAGCCTCGACCAGCTCGTCGAAGGTGGTGGCGACCGTGAGGTGTTCGGTGCCGACGCCAAGCGGCATCCCGCCGACTTCGCCCTCTGGAAGTTCTCGAAGCCGGGAGAGCCGGCGTGGCCGTCGCCCTGGGGTGAGGGCCGTCCGGGCTGGCACACCGAGTGCGTCGTGATGAGCCTCGATCTGCTGGGGGAGGGGTTCGACCTCCACACCGGTGGGCTCGATCTCGCCTTCCCCCATCACGAGAACGAACGGGCCCAGGCCGTGGCCCTCGGCGCCGAGTTCGCGAAGCACTGGATGCACAACGGCTTCGTCGAGATGGACGGCGAGAAGATGTCGAAGTCGATCGGCAACGTCAAGAACCTCGTCGATCTCGCCGACCGGCACGACCCCCGCGCCTATCGACTGCTCGTGCTCCAGAGCCACTACCGCTCACCGATCGAGGTGACCGACACCTCCATCGCCAACGCCGAAGCCGCACTCGGGCGACTCGACACGTTCGCTCGGCGCACGAGCGACCTCGACGGTGCCGCCGACACCGGTGTGCTCGACGCCTTCCGCACGGCGATGGCGAACGACCTCGACACGCCGGCAGGCATGCAGTTCGTCTTCAACGCCGTGCGGGATGCGAACTCCGCCCTCGATGCCGGTGACACCGAGGCCGCCGCCACCGCCGCGGCGACGGCTCGGGAGCTCTGCGGGGCGTTGGGGCTGCGGCTTGAGGACGCCGCGGCCGCCGTGCCGGCCGAGATCGAGGCGCTCGTCGCCGAGCGGACCGAGGCTCGTGCCGCCAAGGACTGGGCCAGGGCCGACGCGATCCGGGATGAACTGTCGGCCGCCGGCTGGACCGTCGAGGACTCCGCCGACGGCCCCGTCGCCCGCCCCCTCTGACCCGAAATCCCCGCGTCAGGTGATGCTGCGCATCACCTGGGCGCGGGAACTCCGGCAAGCACCCCCGGTTAGCGTCGGGTCATGAGCGACCCGCACCTCACCATCATCACCGGTGCCTCCAGTGGCATCGGCGCGGCGATGGCCGACGCTGCCACCACCGCTGGGCACACCGTTGCGACCGTGAGCCGTCGTCCCGGGCCGGGTCGCCACCTCGCCGCCGACCTCTCGTCCCCGGACGCTTGGGGCATCGTCGCCGACTGGATCGACACCCTTGCCGCCGAGGCCGCCTGGGCCCGCATCACCCTGATCCACAACGCCGGCACGCTCGACCCGATCGGCTTCGCCGGTGAAGTCGACCACGGCGCCTACCGGACGAACGTGTTGTTGAACTCGGCCTCGGCCCAGGTGCTCGGCGACCGGTTCCTCGCCGCTGCCGGCCGGGCCGGCTGCCCGGCGATGCTGATGGTGATCAGCTCCGGCGCCGGGAAGAACCCGTACCCCGGGTGGTCGAGCTACTGCGCGGGCAAGGCGGCCACCGACATGTGGTGCCGAACCGCCGGACTCGAGCAGGACCTGCGGGGCGGCGACGTGTCGGTGCTGTCGATGGCGCCCGGGGTGGTCGACACGGCCATGCAGTCGATGATCCGGGACCAGGACGAGTCGGCGTTCCCGAACGTCGCCCGCTTCCACGACCTGCATGACGGCGGGCAGTTGGGTGATCCGGTCGAGGTCGGCACCGCCATCTTCGAGCTGGCCCAGCAGACCTGTGACGGGCGGACGTACCGGGGCGCGACGCTCGCCAACGGTGCCGTGCTCGACATCCGCGATCTCGCCGAGCGCTGACCGCCCGGGGTCGTCGCCCTTTGGTCGGACGGAGTGCCGCCGCCTAGGTTCGCCGGTGATCGAGGGGGATCACCGATGACCTACGCACCGGCCGACCGGGCGTTCTACGACGCCGACAGCCACATCATGGAGCTCCCGGACTTCCTCCGGGACTACGCCGATCCGGCGTTCCGGGATCGCATCCCGCAGGTGAACTACGACGCCTCGCTCGTCACCGACGACGAGGTGCAGGTCATCGTCGACCAGGGTGGCAAGCACTCGGCCGATCACATCGCCGCCCAGATCGAACTCGGGGATCGGCTCATCGCCGAGTCGAAGGAGATCCAGGGCCTCGGCGCGTTCGACAAGGCCGACCGCTCCGTGGCGATGGACATGCTCGGCTTCGAGAAGCAGCTCGTGTTCGCCACCCACTCGGTGGTGCTCCCGTTCCATCCGAGCTCGAAGACCGACTCCGAGCTGCGCTACGCGGCGGTGCGGGCCCACAACCGGCACATGGCCGACTTCTGCGCCGACGACGATCGGCTGATGGGTGTGGCCGTCGTGCCGCTCGACGATCCCGCCCGGGCGATCGCCGAGGCCGACTGGGTGATCGAGCAGGGTCTCGAAGCCGTGTGGGTACCGCATCGTGCGCCCATCGGGCACGCCCCCGGTCACGTCGACCTCGAGCCGTTCTGGGCCCGCCTCGCCGAGGCCGGGGTGCCGTTCGTGCTCCACGTCGGTGGTTCGCCACTCCAGGCCCTCAAGTCGTGGAGCAACAACGGCCGGGCCGCCGTGAAGGACTGGATGGGCGGAGGCGAGAACGTCCGCACCAAGGACGCCGCCGTGATGCATCAGCCGCCCGAGACGTTCGTCTCGATGCTGCTGCTCGACGGTGTGTTCGAGCGCCATCCGAACCTGCGGGGTGCGTCGGTGGAGCTCGGTGCCGGCTGGGTGCCGGAGATGCTGCGTCGCCTCGACTCCATCACCCGCATCTACTCCCGGGTCGACGAGTCGGTCCGCTTCGAGCGCCGACCGTCCGAGCAGCTCACCCAGCAGATGGGCTTCACCCCGTTCCCGCACGAGGACGTCGCCCGGCTCATCGCCGACTCGAACGACGAGCTGTATCTCTTCTCCTCCGACTACCCCCACGTCGAAGGCGGGCGGGATCCGATCGGCAAATTCTCCGGCCACCTCGACGGTGCGGCGCCGGAGACCCTCGACCGGTTCTTCAGTGAGAACTTCCTCCGGCTCTGGCCCGAGGCCCGTGTCGCCTGACGCCGAACCCCGACCGACCATGGCCAGGCGTCGATCGCGCCGGGATCGTCTCATCGAGCGTCTCGAGCCCTACGCGGCGATGGAGCTGTGGAATGCGCTGCTCGTGCCGGTCTTCGCGCTCGGCATCGCCACCTGGTTCAGCACCGTCGACGGCTGGGTCGCCGTCGGCATCGTGCCGTGCTCCACGCTGCTCCTCCTCGGCGGGCTGTACTGGCGCGCCGCCGTCGCCCGGCTCCGAGGTGACGACGCACCCATGCAGCGGCTGCTGCCGTGGCTCGACCGTCTCGAGCGCCCCCTCGCCGTCGGGGTGGTGGTGGCGTTGGCCGCCACGGCGTGGGTGTGGCGGCCCGGCGGGGACGCCCCGGCCGGGACCCGGTGGACGCTGTTCGTGCTCGCCGTGATGGCGGCGCTCGAGCACGTGAACTACTTCCATCGCCAACTCAACCACTTCGACCACGGCCCCGACCTCCAGCGGCTGCTGTCGGGGCGCGGCTTCCGGCGGGCGCACCTGGCACGGGACCTGGAGCGGCACCGGCGCCGCTCGGCGACGGCGGGCTGACCGGGGCGAGGGCCGACGAGCGGGCCGCCGACGGGTTCGGTTGTCAAGAAGCAGTGGTTCCGGCAGGGACTCGACCACGTGCGCCTCGGCGCCGGCGTGTGCCGGTGCGGGTGGGTTGTGGTGGTGTGTGGCCGGTGGTGGGGGCGGTTGGCCCCGAGGGTGATCGTCCGTGGCCGAGTGGTGGTTCGGCGGTCGCTGGTGGTGGGCTCAGCTGGAGCTGTCGGTCGGGGGTGAGGTGGTAGTCCCAGCCGAGGTCGTGGACGAGGTGGTGGTGGGTCGAACACAGCGGGACGAGGTTGTCGAGTCGGGTGGGGCCACCGTGTCGCCAGTGGTGGAGGTGGTGGATCTGGCAGCGGTGGAACGCGACGCGCAGCCGGGGTGGGCGCAGGTGGGGTGCATCGCCCGCAGCGCGTGGCGTTGGGTGGCACTTGCAGTGCGGGCCTTGATGGCTCGCAGGACCTGCCCGGCGCGGTCGAGGCCGAGGAGGGTGAGGACGGGGTCGCAGAGGTGCCGGTCGAGGACACTCGGTGGGATGGGGGTGCCGTCTTCGTACTCGGCGACCGTGTCGGTGTGGTGGCCGTGCTCGATCGTGGTGGCGTCGACGAGGACGCTCACGTGTGGCCGGCCGGGGCCGGTGATGCGTTGATCGGTGAGCAGGGCGACGACGGCGTCGACCGTGGTGGCCATCGTGCGGTCGGCTCGGTCGGCAACCATCGAGGCGATGCGGTGTTCGATCGCGGCGTGGACTTCGGCGTCGCGGACGGGGTCGAGGACCAGCAGGGTGTGGTGCATGCCGGTGTCGTCGTCGACCCAACGGTCCATGCGTGACGCGCCGACCTGGTGGCGGAGTCGTTCGTCGCCGTGATCGGCCTGGGCGGCACGTTCTTCTCGTTCACCCGGTCCCGGAACGCATCCGCCGGCAGCGCCGATGCGGCTTCAGCGAGGGCCTCGAGGTGGGTGTCGAACCGTTCGCGATCCTCTGCGGCGAGTCGGCCGCGGGCTCGTTCGAGCTGATCGACCGCATCGGCAGGCATCGAGCCTGAGTCGAACGTCTCGGCAACCGTGGGATGCTCGGTGAGGAACCGGTGGCGGCGGGCCTCGCGGCGGGCGTGACGACCGGACACCTGTCCGGTGTCCAGCAGGAACGTCGTTGCGTCCGATGCCCCGTCGACGTCGGCTTGCGCGGCGGTCACCCGCTCCACCGCTGCATCCACGGCGAGAGACAGGCGTCGCAGTGAGCGCAGCACGTCGACCAGGCCCGCACGATCCAGGCCGTCGAATCGGAGGTGTGACACGGCGTCGATCGACGACTCGATCAGCTCGCCTGCCTCCCACCCGGGAGGCTGCACACCCGGTGCGCCCATGGACACACCCTAGCCGTGCAATCGAACAAATGTTCGATTCCGACGTCAGTTCGGGACCAAGGTCCCATCCCGCCGCTCACGCCTCCAGGTGGTACCTCGGGCGGTGGAAGTCGGACACCTCGTCGAGCCGATCGATCGCCGCCTCGGGCAGCTCGAGGTCGAGCCCGGCCAGGGTGTCGGCCAACTGCTCGGGCCGGTTCGCCCCGATGATCGGCGCCGAGATCCACGGCTTCGACCGCTGCCAGTTGATGGCCGCCTGGGCCGGGGTCTGGCCCGCATCGGCGGCGACCTCGATCAGCGTCTCGATGATGTCCCAGTTCTGCTCGGTGGCCCGGCGGCCCTCGTTCTCGCCGGCCCGCACGCTGTCGGGCAGGTCCCGGCCCCGGCGGTACTTGCCGGTGAGCATCCCGCCGGCGAGCGGCGAGTAGGGCACCATGCCGACGCCGTGAGCCAGGCACGCCTGGGCGAGCTCGGTCTCCACCTCACCCCGGGTCGGGGTGAGGAGGTGGTACTCCGGCTGGATCGAGATGAACCGTTCGAACCCGCCGACGTCGGAGGCCCAGAGGGCTTCCATCAGCCGCCAGGCGGAGTAGTTGGAGCAGCCGAGGTAGCGGACCTTGCCCGACCGCACGAGGTCGGTGAGCGCCGACATCGTCTCGGCGATCGGCACCAGCGGATCGATCCAGTGCACCTGGTAGAGGTCGATGTGGTCGGTGCCGAGGCGGCGGAGGCTGTCCTCGCACGCCTTGGTGAGCCAGCGGCGCGAGAGGCCCTCGCGTTGGCGGGCCGTCGAGCGGCCCTCGGAGAAGTCGAGGCCCATGGCGCCCCGGGCCTTCGTCGCGATCACGAGATCGTCGCGGTTGCCCCGATCGGCCATCCATCGGCCGATGATCTCCTCGGAGATCCCACCCGGGTTCTCCGGTCCGCCCAGGCGGTGGGCCCAGGCGGAGTACACGTCCGCGGTGTCGATGAAGTTGCCGCCGGCTCCGACGTAGTGGTCGAGCACCGCCTGCGAGCCCGCTTCCTCGACCGACCAGCCGAACTGCATGGCCCCGAGGCCGACGCGGTAGACGAAGAGGCCCGACGAGCCGATCTGGACGTAGGGGGCGTGGGTGGTCGAGTCGTTCATGGGGCGTCTCCGGCGGCTTCGTTGAGGTAGATGTCGATCTTGTGGTCGATGAGTTCGAGAGCACGGTCGATCTCGGCCCGGCGGGCCTCGACCTTCGCCCGGTGGTCGCGCAGCATCGCCAACCGCTCGGGCTTCGTGGTGACGCCCTGCTCGCCGAGGTCGCAGTAGTGGCGGAGCTGGTCGATCGTCATGCCGGTGTCGCGCAGGCAACGCAGCACGCGGATCCAGGCGACGTCATCGGCGTCGTAGCGGCGGTGGCCGTTATCGGCCCGGCCGACGCCGCTGATCAGGCGTTCCCGTTCGTAGTAGCGGAGCGTGTCGACGCTCACGCCCACGAGGTCGGCCATCTCGGCCGGGGTGAGGAGCTCGGTGGTCATGACCCCGAGTCAACAACCTGGAGTGCACTCCAGGTCAAGCCCGGGTTTCCGCCGGCTCCCGCCGGCGCGGATCAGGCGGGGCGGAGCATGGGTGGCAGCATCCAGTGGGTGTCGCCGGCGACGTAGAGCTGGGCCGAGCGGCCGCTCGTCTTGCGACGCCCTTCGGTGGGCGAGACGAACCCGGGGATGGCCCGGATCTTGCGGGCGAAGTTGGCCGAGTCGAGCTCGACGCCCCAGACGATCTCGTAGATGTCCCGGAGCTCACCGAGCGTGAAGGCGTCCTCGAGGAACCCGGTGGCCACGGTCGTGTACTCGAGTTTCGAGCGGACCCGGTCGATCGCCTCGGTGATGATCTCGGCGTGGTCGAAGGCCAATGGCAGCCCGATCAGTTCGTCGAGCGGCCAGAAGCGAGCCTCGCCCCGGTCGTCGGCGGCGACGGGTGTGTCGGGTTCGGGGATGAGCGCCACGTGGGCGATCGACACGACACGGACCTTCGCATCGCGAGGGTCACGGCCCGGGGTCGAGTAGGTGCGGAGCTGTTCGAGGTGGCTCGGGTCGACGTGAAGACCCGACTCCTCCAGCAGATGGCGGCGGGCGGTCTGTTCGGCCGATTCGTCGGTGGCGAGGAAACCGCCCGGCAGGGCCCAGCGGCCGCGCTGGGGCTGCTTGACCCGTTCGACGAGCAGGACGGACAGCTTGCGGTCGACGATGGTGAACACGGCGACATCCGCGGTGACCCCGAATGACGGGTAGCGGGCCGGGTCGTAGTCGTCGAGGAAGTCGGCCTCGGTCTGATCACGGGCTTCGATCATGCGGACGCTCCGGCCGTGCCGGTCGGCAACGAGCCGACGAGGGCGACACCGGCGTCGGCCAGTTCGATGAGTGCCGTGGCGCAGGTCTCGGCCATGACGGCCGCGGTGAGGTCGAGGCGGACCTCGGTGGTGAAGCCGTTGGCGACGGCGTCGAGGGCGGTGGCCCGCACACAGTGATCGGTGGCGAGGCCGACGACGGTCACCTGCTCCACCCCGGCGGCTCGCAGCGCGTCGGCCAACGTCGTGCCGTCGTCGGTGACCCCTTCGAAGCCGGAGTAGGCGGCCTCGTGGGCCCCCTTCGAGACGGCGACGTCGACCCGGGGGAGTGCCAGGTCGGAATGGAAGGCGGCGCCCGGTGTGTCGGCGGCGCAGTGCACGGGCCAGGTCTCGACGAAGTCGGGTTCGCCGTCGGCGAAGTGGGCGCCGGGGTCGATGTGCCAGTCGCGTGTCGTGGCGATCACGTCGTAGGTCGTCTCGGCGGCGTGGGTGGTGATGGCGCCGGCGACGGCATTGCCGCCGGTGACGGGCAACGAGCCGGCTTCGCAGAAGTCGTTCTGGACGTCGACGACGATGAGGGCGGTGCTCATGCGAGCACCTCCGCCGGCTCGGGCACCGGGTAGGTGTGGGTCGGGTCGGGGAGGCGGGCACCGTCGTGGAGCTCGTCGCGGCTGCGGGCCGCCGTGTCCCGCCGGTCCACCAGGCGGGCCTCGTCGATCACCTCACCACCCATCACGAGCGGGATCTGCATGCCCCGGCCCGGGCCGGGCCCGAACTCCGGCGCCATGCCGGCGCCGACGGTGACGAGGTCCCGTTCGAGATGGCCGTCGGCGTCGAGCAGGCGGCGCACGGTCTTCACGCCGCCCTGGCCGATCTTGCCGCCGGAGGTCTTGGCGACCGGGCGGGGGCCCGAGCCGTCGTCGATCGCCACGAGCTTGTAGACGAAGCCGGCGGTCGGGTGCCCGGAGCCGGAGACGAGTGCCGTGCCGGCGAGGTAGCCGTCGATCGGGGCGCTCGCGAGTTCGGCGATGCGCCACTCGTCGAGGTCGTTCGACACGATGATGCGGGTGTCGACACAGCCGAGGGCGTCGAGCAGGGCCCGGGCACCGAGCGCCTGTTCCGCCAGGTCGCCCGAGTCGATGCGGATCGCGCCGAGCTCGGTGCCGCAGACCTCGACGGCGGTGCGGATGCCGTCGACGACGTCGTAGGTGTCGACGAGGTAGGTCGAACCGGGCCCGAACGCTTCGCGTTGGGCGATGAACGCCTCTCGCTCGGTCCGGTGGGCGAGCACGAAGGCGTGGGCGGTGGTGCCGAGGGTCGGCACGCCGTAGCGGTAGCCGGCCTCGAGGTTCGACGAGCCGCCGGCGCCGACGAGGTAGGCGGCGCGGGCCGAGGCGACGGCGTTCTCGTCGTGGGTGCGGCGGCTGCCGGCTTCCATGATCGACCGGCCGGCGGCGGCGTCGACCATGCGGGCGGCCGCGGCGGCGATGGCCGAGTCGTGGTTGAAGATCGACAGCAGGATCGTCTCGAGCACGATCGCCTCGGCGAAGCTCGACCGCACGGTCAGCACGGGCTCGTTGGCGAAGTGGACCTCACCCTCGGCGAAGCCCCAGATGTCGCCGCGGAAGCGGTAGTCGGCGAGCCAGGCGAGCGTGTCGGCCGAGACCACGCCGCGTCGGCCGAGGTACTCGATCTGGGTGTCGGAGAACCGGAACCGGGTGACGGCGTCGATCGCCTGCTCGGTGCCGGCCACCACGCCGTAGGCCCGGCCGCGGGGGAGGCGTCGGGTGAAGAGTTCGAACGTGGCGTCGTCGTCGGCTCGACCCGACTGGCGGGCGGCGTCGACCATCGTCAGTTCGTAGTGGTCGGTGCGGAGGGCGGTGCTGCGTCGATCGACGGGCACCTCGTTCCGGAACGGCGGGGGAGACGTCGGGGGAAGGGAGGTCATGATGCGAGCTTTCGGTCACTCTGACTCAAAGTCAGGATGACTTTATGTCGGATCGACTCGAAGTGGCAACCTCGGAAGGGTGGAAACCCCGTGGTGCCGGGGGCTCAGGCCCGGGTGAACGTCAACGGCAGCCGCTTGATGCCGTTGATGAAGCTCGACCAGACGAACTCGACCTCACCGGCGACCTCGAGCGATTCGACCCGGGCGACCAGTTCGGACAGGACCGCCTTGGTCTCCAGGCGGGCGAGATGGGCCCCGAGGCAGAAGTGCGCGCCGTAGCCGAACGCGATGTGCGGATTCGGATCCCGGGTGATGTCGAAGCGATGCGGGTCGGCGAACACCTCGGGGTCACGGTTGGCCGCCAGGTACATCAGGGCGACTTTGTCGCCCGGCTCGAGCGTCGTGCCGTGGAGCTCGACCTCGGTGTGCACGGTGCGGCTCATGTAGTTGACGGGGCTCGCCCAGCGCGTGACCTCCTCGACCGCCGTGTCGAGATGGGTGTCGGGGTCGGAGCGGAGCAGTGCCCACTGGTCGGGGTTGGTGGCGAGGGCGTGCAGGCCCCAGGTGATGTTGTTGCGTGTGGTCTCGTTGCCGGCCACGAACACGAGGATCACGTAGGAGATGAACTGCTCGGCGGTGAGCTCCCCGGCGTCGAGCTGGGCGGTGAGCACCGTGGCCAGATCGTCCTGCGGGTCGGCCCGGCGGGATGAGGCGAGATCCATCGCGTACTCGGCCATCTCGCCGAGGGCCTCGGCCCGGCTCTCCGGCGTCGGCATGTACTCCGGATCGACGTTGGAGATGATCGCGTTGCTCCAGCGCAGCAGCCGATCGGTGTCGTCGGCCGCCTCGGAGGTGCCCATCAGCTCGACGATCGCCGCCATCGGGAACTCGACGGAGATGTGTTCGACGATGTCGAAGGTCGGGCCCTGCTCGAGGGCCCGATCGAGTAGCCGGCCGGCCAGGCGGCGGTAGTGCTCGTCGTACATCCGCACGACCTTCGGCGTGAACCGTCGGCTCGCCATGAGGCGCTGCCGGGTGTGTTCGGGTCGGTCGATCATCAGCAGGTGCCGCACACCGGCCGTGTCGTGATCGTCCCGCAGGTTGTGACCGGCGAAGTTGCCGAAGTGGTCGAGATCCCGGCTGACCTCGGCGACGTCGGCGTGCCGGGTGACGACGTACGACTCGCCGATCAGGATCGGATCGTCGATCGTCTGGTGGTGCAGCGGACGGTTGGCCCGCAACCAGTCGAACCGGTCGTGGGGCGGGCCGTTGGTGTAGGCGAGGTTCGACAGGACGTCGAGATCGAGTGGGGTCTCGGTGGCGGCCATCCATCGACCTTGCCACGTGGCAGGGGGTCGACGCCCGTCGGTCAGGTCGTCGCCCGGACCTCGGCCACCGTCGCGTTCGTGGCGGCGACGAGGTCGGCCGGGGCGAGTGCCACCTCGAGACCGCGACGGCCGCCCGACACGTGGACCTCATCGTGTTCGGTGAGCAGCGAATCGACGAAGGTGCGGAGCCGCTTGCGCTGGCCGAGCGGGGAGATGCCGCCGACGACGTAGCCACTCGAACGCTCCGCGTCGGCCGGGTCGGCCATGGCCGCCTTCTTCGCGCCGGCGGCCTTGGCGAGGGCCTTGAGGTCGAGTTGGTGCGACACGGGCACGACCGCGACCACGAGCGATCCGTCGTCGAGGCGGGCGAGCAGTGTCTTGCCGCAGGCGTCGGCATCGAGCGCGAGGGCCTCGATCGCCTCGATGCCGTAGCCCGGGGACCGGGAGCCGTAGCTGTCGGCCGAGCTGTCGTGGTCGTAGCTCACCACCCGGTGGGCGATCTTCAGCTTCTCGAGCAGGCGGACGGCGGGTGTCATCGTCGTCCAGCCTGTCGCTCTAGGCTGATGGTCGACAACCACAACGGGGAGCTCGGGGCAACCGGGCTGAGAGGGCACCGACGCCGTGCCGACCCGACGACCTGAACTGGGTAATGCCAGCGGAGGGACTTCAGATGACACGGAAACTGCTCGCACTGATCGCGATGTTCGCCCTCGTGGCCGCGGCCTGTGGTGGTTCGGACAGTCCGGCCGCCGTGACCGGCGACCCGACGACCACCGCCGATGCCGCCGACACCGCTGATGACGCGGCGATGCTGGACGAGGAGGCCGTCGACGCGGCGGCCGAAGAGGCGACACAGGAGGGTTCGGTCGATCCGATCGAGCTCGTGCTCGTCACCCACGACTCGTTCTTCATCCCCGACGAGGTCTGGGCGGCGTTCGAGGCCGAGACCGGGAACACCGTCACGGTCGTCGCCTCGGGTGATGCCGGTGAGGTCGTGAGCCGCGCCGTGCTCACCGCCGGCCAACCCGAGGGTGACGTGATGTTCGGCATCGATTCGACGTTCCTGCAGCGGGGCCTCGACGCCGACGTCTTCGAGCCGCACACCTCACCGCTGCTCAGCACCGTGGACGATGCGCTGAGGCTCGACCCGACCGACCGCGTCACGCCGATCTCGGTGTCGGACGTCTGCGTCAACTACTGGCTCGACGCCATCCCCGGCGATGCTCCGACGACCCTCGACGACCTCCGGACCGCCGAGAACGCCGCCGCCCTGGTCGTGCAGAACCCCGAGACCTCCTCGCCCGGGTTCGCGTTCCTCCTCGCCACGATCGCCCGCTACGGCGACGGCTGGGAGGACTACTGGACCGACCTCGTCGACGGTGGTGTGACCGTCAGCTCCGGCTGGAGCGAGGCCTACTACACCGAGTACGCCGCCGGTGGTGGGGAGAAGTCGATCGTCGTCTCCTACGCCACCTCGCCGCCCGCGGATGTGTTGTTCGCCGACCCGCCGGTCGACGCCGCCGTGTCGGCCGTGCTCGACGACTCGTGCTTCCGGCAGGTCGAGTTCGCCGGCATCCTCGCCGGCACCGAGCACCCCGAGGCCGCGGCCGAGCTGATCGACTTCATGCTCAGCCCGACCTACCAGGCCGAGATCCCGCTCAACATGTTCGTGTACCCGGCCAACTCCACCGTCGAGCTGCCGGCGGAGTTCGTCGAGTACGGCTCGCTCGTCGACGATCCGATCACGCTCGAGCCGGCCGAGATCGAGGCCAACCGTCTCGACTGGACCGCACGCTGGGCCGAGATCGTCTTCGGCTGATCCGGCCGGGACACCCCCTCGACATGGCCGCCTCCGTCCCGCCCGTCACCCGGGCGGGGCGTGGCGCGCCATCCCGCTCGCACCTCGGCGGGGTGCTGCTCGCCATCGTGCCGGTGGGGTTCCTCGCCGTGTTCGTGGCGTGGCCGATCGTCGCCATCACCCGCCGCACGGCGGGGGAGCTGGGCGGTGGGCGTCTCGTGGAGGTGCTGACGTCGGGGCGGTTCGTCGACGCACTCGTCGCCACGGTCGGCCAGACGCTCGTGTCCGTGCTGGCCACGGTGATGGTGGGCCTGCCGATCGCGGCGGTGATCGCCCGCTTCTCGTTCCCGGGTCGGGACGTGCTGCGGGCCGTCGTGCTCGTCCCGTTCGTGCTGCCGACGCTCGTGGTGGCGACCGCCATCGATCAGCTCGGCGTGCTGGAAGGGTGGGCGGCCGTCGTCGCCGCCCACGTCGTGTTCAACGTCGCCATCGTGGTGCGCCTGGTCGGCGGGTGGTGGGCCGGCATCGATCGTCGCCGGATCGAGGCGGCCGCAACGCTCGGCGCCTCGCCGGTCGAGGTGTTCCGCACGATCACGTTCCCGTTGTTGCGTCCCGCAGTGGCCGCGGCGGCGGCGATGATCGGGCTCTTCTCGTTCACGAGCTTCGGCGTGATCCTCGTGCTCGGCGGCCCAGCTCGGTTCACGATCGAGACCGACATCCACCGCTTCGCGATCTTCCGGGGCGAGCTCGATGTCGCCGCCGTGCTCGGGGGTGTCCAGCTCGTCACCGTCGCCGCGTTCGCCGTCGTCGCGGCACGGCTGCAGCGTCGGGTGTCGGTGGCCCGCCGGGGTCGACGGGTGCCGCTCGCCCGTCCGGTGGCGACCGCGGCCGACCGGGTCATGGTGGTGCTGGCCACGGCGTTGACCGTGGTCGTCGTGGTGCTCCCGTTGGGCTCGTTGGTGGTCGGCTCGTTCCGGGTCGGTGGTGGCTGGGGGCTCGGCCACTGGCGATCCCTCGCCGAGGCGCCGCCGGTGGGGGCGACCCGTTCACTCGACGCCCTCGTGACCTCGCTGAGCTTCGCCGCCGGTGCCGCCGTGATCGCCCTGGTGGTCGGAGGGTTGGCGGCGATCGTGATCGCCCGGGGTGATCGAATCGGGCGGCTGGTGGAGGTCGCCGGGTTGATCCCCATCGGGGTCTCGGCCGTGACCCTCGGTTTCGGGTATCTGCTCGCGTTCACGGCGTTCGACTTCCGCCGATCGATCTGGCTCGTGCCCGTCGCCCATGCCGTGATCGGGGTGCCGTTCGTGATCGGTGCGGCCGTGCCGGCGTTGCGGTCGGTCGACCCCCGTCGGCGGGAGGCCGTGGCCGCACTCGGTGGGTCGCCGTGGCGGGTCTGGCTCGACAGCGACGCCCGGGCGTTGGCGCCGGCGCTGCGGACGGCGACCGGGTTCGCCGCGGCCGTGAGCCTCGGTGAGTTCGGCGCGACGACGTTCCTGTCCCGGCCGCAGGGCTCGGAGACGGCGCCGGTGGTGATGTTCAAGTTGTTGTCCCGACCGGGTGACCTGTTGCAGGGTCAGGCCATGGCGTTGGCGGTGGCGTTGGCGGGTCTGGTGGCGGTGATCGCGCTCGTCGTCGATCGTCGCCGTGGCGACGGGATCGGCTGGTTGTGAGCGGGGGCGCTGGTCTGTCGCTCGCCGGTGTGACGGTTCGCTACGGCGAGACCGTTGCCGTGGACGACGTGTCGCTCGAGGTGGCGCCGGGGGAGATCGTGGCGTTGCTCGGTCCGAGCGGCTGCGGGAAGTCGACGCTGCTGCGGGCGATCGCCGGGCTCGAGCCGCTGGCGGCCGGATCGGTGGCGGCCGGTGGTCGCTTGCTCGACGGGGTGCCCACACACGAGCGGGACCTCGGCCTGATGTTCCAGGAGCACGTCCTGTTCGATCATCTCGACGTGGCCGGCAACGTGGCGTACGGCCCGGCCCGCCAGGGGCGCTCGGCGGGGGAGCGGGCCGACCGGGTGGCCGAGCTGCTGGCGCTGGTCGGGCTGGACGGGTTCGGTGGACGCCGGGTGGCGTCGTTGTCGGGTGGGGAGGCGCAGCGGGTGGCGTTGGCCCGGGCCTTGGCGCCGTCGCCCTCGTTGGTGATGCTCGACGAGCCGCTCGGCGCCCTCGACCGGAGCCGTCGCGATGAGCTGACCGCCGTGCTGCGCCGGGTGTTGACCGGGCTCGGCCAGACCGCGCTGCACGTCACCCACGATCAGACCGAGGCGTTCGCCGTGGCCGATCGAGTGGCGGTGATGCGCGACGGCCGGCTGGTGCAGGTGGCGCCGCCGGAGGTGGTGTGGCGCTCGCCGGCCGATCGGTTCGTGGCCGAGTTCGTCGGCCATCGGAACCTGGTCGACGGCGACGGTCGGCTCGAGATCTGGCCCGAGCGGGCGGTCTGGCTCGCCGGGGCCGACGGCGAGGGTCGCACCGGCACGGTCGCGGCCGCTCGCTTCGACGACGGCGAGTGGGTGCACGAGGTGCGGCTCGACGACGGTTCGGTCGTCGTGACCCGGGGCGCCCGGGCGAGCGCCGTGGGTTCGTCGGTGTCGGTGTCGATCGAGCCGGAAGCGGTGCTGGTGGTCAGTCCGCCTGCATGACCGCCGCTGCGGCTTCGGGGAGTGCCGACATGCAGTTCGGGTTGGCTCGCACGAGTGTGCGGACGCCGTCGCGTTCGGTGAGCACGAAGTCGTGCGTGCCGAGCACCCGGAGGTGGTGCGACACGTTCGACTGGGTGAGGTCGAGGGCCTCGACCAGTTCACCGACCGTCACCGGTTCGTCGAGCCCGGCGATGTGATGCAGGAGCCGCAGGCGGGTGCCGTCGGCGAGCACCTTGAACCACGACGCCCACTCGTCGAACGTCTCGGTGCTGGGCTCGCTCACGCCGTGAGCCTAGGTCGGCCGGGGCTTGCGGAATCTCGTTGATCAACTATCGTTGATGATTGATGGAACATCTCCGGGACATCGTCATCCTCGTCGTCGAGCTCGCCGTGCTCTTCTTCGCCGTCACCGTTGCCGTGCAGCTCTTCCAGACGCGGTTCGGCGCCGAGCGACTGCGGCGCTGGATCGGGGGCCGCCCGATCGTGGCGGCGCTCAAGGGCATTGCGCTCGGGTTCGTCACGCCGTTCTGCACCTTCACCGCCGTGCCGATGCTGGTGGGCCTGCGGCAGGCCGGCGTGACCCCGGCCGGCTACGTGGCCTTCATCGTGGCGGCACCGGTGCTCGACCCGGTCCTGTTCGGCGCACTCGTCTTGATCGCCGGGCTCGAGACGGCCGTGCTCTACGGGGTGATCGCTTTTGTCGGTGCCTTGGGCCTGGCGCTGCTCGCGGAACGGTTCGATCTCGAACGTCGTCTGCCGCCGATCGAGGACTACGTGGGTGTGTCGGAGCCGGCGAGCTGCGGCTCGACCTGTGGTGGTGGCGAGTTGGGATGGCGGGGGTTGCGGACCGCGGCGCCGGTCGCGGCGGCCGCGGCCCGGCGACTGCTCGTCGGCATGGCGCCGATCCTGCTCGTGGGGATCGCCCTGTCGGTGGCGATCGAGCTGGCGGTGCCGCCGTCGGTCACGGAGCGACTGACCGCCGCCCATCCGGGGTTCTCCATTCCGATCGCGGCCGCCCTCGGCACGCCGCTGTACGTGAGCACCGCCGTGTTCGTGCCCCTGGCCGACTCGCTCACCGCCGCCGGTGTCGGGCTCGGCGCGATCGTGGCGCTCACGATCGCCGGAGCGGGGGCCAACCTGCCGGAGTTCGTGATCCTGGCGAAGCTCGCCCGGCCGCGCATCGTGTCGACGTTCTTCGTCTACGTGTTCGGTGTCGCCGTCGTCGGCGGGTTCGTCACCCACGCCGTGCTCGCCTGAGTTCGGGGGCCATCGGACGTGACCGCCGGGTAGCGGCGGAAATCGTTGCGAGATGAAACAGAATGGTCGACATGGCGGTCGAAGGCTCCGTGCTCCAGGCGACGAATGCGAACACGAAGCCCGTCGAACATCACGGCTTCTACGTGCGCACGGGCTGGATGATGGGGAAGCTCGGGCGGCTCGTGGCCCGGATGGAACTCCAGGACCCGCTGGTGATCCCGGCCGGCCGGCCGATCCTGTTCGCCGGCAACCATCGGAGCTTCTTCGACTTCGTGATGACGATGGCGATCTTCTCCCGTGAGGGATTGAGCTGCCGGATCCTCATCCGGGCGAGCCTGTTCAACAACCCGTTCATGGGTTGGTTCCTCCGGCGCTGGGGTGCGATCCCGCTGTCGTCCCGGGTGCGTGAGCAGGCCGAGGACACCGCGGCGGCTGCGCTGGCGGCCGGTCAGATGGTGGCGATCATGCCCGAGGGCAAGCTGATGCTCGAGAGTGATCGGGGCGGCGAGAAGGTGGGCGAGGCGCGGCCCGGTGTGGTGCATCTCGCACGTCGCACCGGTGCGGTGATCCTCCCCGTCGGGTTCTCGAACACGGATGCGGCCTGGCCCGTGGGCTCGCCGCCGTGGCCGAAGCTCGGGCGTCGTCCGTTGACGAAGATCCGTCTCGGGGAAGCCCACGAGGTGGGTGACGGGACGCCGGCCGAAGAGGCGCAGCGGATCATGGACGCCATCGCCGCGATCGTCGACGACTGATCGATCCGGACCGACCTCGGGGGTCGGTTTCGTCCCACATCGCTCCGAATCGGGGCTCACGATCCGCTGAACGACGCGGATTCCCCCGAATTCGGCGTGCCCGGGAGCCGTTGCTCAACGTGACGCAGGTCTCTGCCGATATTGCACTTGACCGGCTGGTCAAGATAGCTTTCAGCTACCAGGTGCAAGCTCGCAGCTTGCACTCAGCAACTCTCGGCGACAGCCCCCGACACCCGACGTCCATGAGGTACCCCCGATGACCGACTTCTCGATGAAGCTCAACGAAGATCAGCTCCAGCTCCAGAAGTGGGTGCACGACTTCGCCGAACAGGTGATCCGCCCGGCCGGCGAAGAGTGGGACGAGCGCGAAGAGTTCCCGTACCCGATCGTGCAGGAGGCCGCCAAGATCGGTCTCTACGGCTGGGAGTTCATGGCCCAGATCATGA
>JAHDBV010000190.1 GCA_020630195.1 Acidimicrobiales bacterium | reverse complement strand
GTCGGTGCTGCTCGTCATCCAACTCCTCGACTTCCCCGTCGTGAGTGTCTTCGGCCCCGAGGGCGTCGAGCGGCGGTGTGTGCTCCGGCGTCAGCTACTCACCTGGGAGGCCATCGAGTCGATCGCCCGTCCGGGTTCGACGGAGACCGCCACGCCGTACCGGTCGGAGACGGGCCGCAACCTCGTGGCCCGACAGCGGACCCGAAGCCCCCGCCAGGGGCTGGTCGCGGAGGTCGGCAAGCGCCGGCGGCGGCATCTGCTCACCGATCACGTCGAGGGGCGGGCCGAGTACGACGCCATCGAACAGGGCATGCGGGAGTGGTCGCCGATCGTGCCGTTGCGTGCCTCCCGGCCGTCGGAGTCGTCCGCGCCGACGTTCATCTACAAACGCCGTCGGGGCACGCCCGACTCGCTGCCGGTCGACCGCCTCTAGCCCTCGTCGGGGAAGGTGGCGATCCAGTCGTCCAGGTACTCGACGGCCCGCTCGGGGGCGCCGTCGCCGAACTGGTTCCACGCTCGGTAGTGGAAGCCCTGGATCGGCTCGAGGTCGGGGTGGGTCTCCTCGAACCACGTGCCGTAGGTGTGCATCGCCTGGTCGTAGCCGGTGAAGCAGGTTCCGATCTCCTCACGTACGACCTCGACCACGCCATCGTCGACGCGGAAGTTGAAGCGGCAGACCGACGGTTCGAGGCCGAAGGCTGCCGTCGCCCGGTGGATGTCGTCTTCGAACACGAGGTCGCAGGCGATCGCGCCGTTGGCGTCGACGCAACGTTCGATCGAGACGTCCTGGTTCAGCGCGACACCCCACCGGAAGTCGGCGTCGATGTGCGCCTCGGTTGCCGTGCCGATGTCCGCCTCCCATTCGAGTTCGCCGCCGCCCTGGATCGCCGAGAAGGTCTCCCAGTCGCCCTCGTCCCAGGCGGCGACGAAGGCGCCGATCGCAGCTTCGGCCTCCTCCGACAGGCACGTGTCACAGGCCTCCGTGGTCGACGGCGCCGTGGTCGTGGACGTCTCGGTCGTGGTCGTCGACGGCGCGGCGGCGGTCGTCGAGGTCTCGGATGCCACCGTCGAGGGCGGCACGGTGGCCGACCCGTCGGCCGCGTCGGTGGCCTCGTCGCTGCCGGCGCAGGCGCCGAGCAGCAGGACCAGGGCGAGACCGACCGACGCGGTCGTGCGGGGGGAAGCGGGGTGGTGCATCAGGTGTCCTCCGTCGGGGTGCAGGTGTCGATCGTGAGACCGGCGGTGATGAGCTCGGCTCGTGCGTCGGCGAGGGCATCGGTCGCCTCGGCGGTGCCGGCGAGGTCGCGTGTGGCTTGGATCGCCGCCAAGACGGCCGACAGCCCGGGTGCGTCGGCTCCGTAGCCGACGAGTCCGATGCTCGCCGCCTCCACGGTCGCGTCACCGAGGCGCTCGGACTCCGCGAGGAGGTTGAGTCCGATGTCGGCGATCTCGCCGTGCAGGCATCGCAGCGCCTCGATGCTGCGCAGCGAACCCAGCTCGGCGTCGAGCCGCTCGGGACCGTCGAGCGGGCAGGACTCGGGATCGGCCCGACGGGCGATGTCGTCGGCCCGGGCGTCCAGATAGGCGTCACGCAGGGCGTCGAGGTCGAGGTCGTTGCGATCGGGGGCGACCAGCGCCTGGTCCCAAGCACGGAACGCAGCGGCGACAGGTGACGTGTCGACGCTGTCCAGGTGCAGCTGCGCCAGCGCCTCCGCCGGCCGGAGCTGCGAAGCCAACCACAGGTTCTCGAGTTCGTCGACGCCGGCGATGGGTGTCACGGGCTCGACGCCTCTGACCACGATCTCGTTCCCGATGAGGCGGGACATGCAGGCCGCGGCCTCGCCGGGCGGGTTGAGGGTCCGCCACTCGGCCCACGTCGGTGGCGCAGGTGCGGTCGTCGACGTGGTGGACGTCGTCGAGTCGGGCGTGTCCGTGGTGCCGACCCGCTTGTCGGTCGTGTTCAACGCCGTGGTCCCGACACCGACGACGACAGCGACGGCGGCGGCCACGGCGAGCAGGTAGCGGCGGCTCGCGCTCGGCCCGGGGCGATCCGCCGCACGGAGCTCGATGACGTCTGGCTGGCGCGCCGCCGTCGCGAGCCCGGCAGCCTCGTCGAAGGCATCGAAGGCCCGCAGACGGGCCGCCTCCCGGGCGGCGGCGTCGACCGGGAGACGGTGCTCGAATCCGGCGTCGAGCCGGTCGATCGGATCGTCGGTCATACGTCCTCCCGTCGTGCGTCGTAGGCGACCCGGAACGAGCGTCGGGCCCGGGCGAGGAGCGACTCGGTGGCCTGATAGGTCAGATCGAGTTCGTCGGCGACCTCGGCGACCGAGCGGTCGTCGAGATGCCGGAGGGTGAGTGCCGCTCGTTGCCGGTCGCCGAGCGATGCGAGCGCCTCGAGCACGTCGTCGTCGGCGGTCGCCGGTTCCGGCTCGTCGCGGCGGGGGAGCGCGGCGAGCCGGTGTTCGCGTCGGCGCTGGCGGAACCGACTGCGCCACCGGTCGGCGAGGCGGCGGCGGGCGACCGTGATCAGCCAGGCCTCCGTGACCTCTGTGCCGCGGCCCGCGGCACAGAGCCGAGCCGCATCGGCGAAGGTGTCACCGGTGACGTCCTCCGCCATGGCGACCGAGCCGGAGCGGGCGAGCACGAAGCGGTGCACACGGTCGTGGTGCGTCTCGAAGAGATCGGCGAGCAGGGCGCGACCATCGACGGTCGATTCCCCTCCGCGTTCCTCCGTGGCCATCACATCCCCTCAGACGCCACCCGTGGCCCGATGCTGTCGCGTCCTGACGAACTTTTCTCCCGGCACCGCCAGAACTCGATTTGACAAACGAACCGAAAGATTCGATCATTCGGAACATGTCGAACGATTCGCCGTCCCCGACGTCCGGAGCGAGCCACGCCGCGCCGGACTACGACCTCGACGAGGTCGTTGTCGCCGACGCCTCGGCGCAGCACAAAGCCCTCGCCTCCGAAGTCCGCTCGCAGATCCTCGATCTGGTCATGGACCGCGCCGCCACGACGGGGGAGTTGGCCGAGGCGCTCGATCGGCCACGCAGTTCGGTG
>JAHDBV010000077.1 GCA_020630195.1 Acidimicrobiales bacterium | reverse complement strand
CTCGACAACAACGCGCAGGGCATCCTCGGTTACGTGGTGCGCTGGGTCGACCAGGGTGTCGGCTGCTCCAAGGTGCCCGACATCAACGACATCGGCCTCATGGAAGACCGGGCCACCTGCCGGATCTCGTCCCAGCACATGGCCAACTGGTTGCACCACGGCGTGGTCGACGACGACCGGGTCGTGGCGACCATGCAGAAGATGGCGGCCGTGGTCGACGCGCAGAACGCCGACGACGAGGCCTACTCGCCCATGGCTCCCGACTTCGACGGGCCGGCGTTCACCGCCGCCCTCGCCCTCGTCCGCTCCGGCGGCGAACAGCCTTCGGGCTACACCGAACCGATCCTGCATGGCTACCGAGCCATCGCCAAGCAGAAAGCAGCCTCGTGATGCTGACCCTCGACCACGCCCGCACGATCATCTCCGCCGCCCTGGCTCACGGCCACGACGCCGGCATGAACCCGCTCTGTGTCGCCGTGCTCGACGCCGGCGGCCACCTCGTCGCCTTCGAACGCGAAGACGGGGTCCCCAACCGCCGCTTCGACGTCGCCCACGGCAAGGCCCACGGCGCCATCTCCATCGGGGTGAACTCCCGCCAGCTCGGTGTGATGGCCGTCGACCGTCCGCACTTCATGGCCGGCGTCGGCACCGCCATCGGCGGCGCCCTCGTGCCGGTCGCCGGCGGGGTGATCGTCGTCGACGACGACGGACGTTCGATCGGTGCGGTCGGTATCTCGGGCGACACGTCCGACAACGACGAGGCCGCCGCACTGGCCGGCATCGCCGCCGCCGGCCTCACCGCCAAGGGCTGACGGGGAGCGCCGAGGCATGTACCGCTACGCCAAGTTGAAGAACCGGGTGACCCGGACCCTCGGCATCGATGCCGCCGAGGTCGAGTCCGATCCGTTCGTCGCCGAGCTCGTCGATGCCCTGTCACCCGATCGGGTGAAGCAGGACGGCGCCCACCGGGCGCTGCTCTCCCACGACGCGTCGGTGTTCGACGGCGGCAACTCGGGTCCGGTCGTCTTCCCCGAGACGACCGAGGAGGTCGCCGCCGTCACGCGTGCGGCGGCCACCCACGGCCGCAACGTGGTGCCACGCGGGGCCGGGACCGGCCTCGCCGGTGGCGCGATCCCCCTCGGTGTGCCCGTCGTGGTGGCCGTGACCCGGATGAACGAGATCCACGAGATCGACACCGACAACGGCATCGCTTGGGTCGGTCCGGGTGTGGTCAACCTCGACCTCACGAAGCACCTCGCCCCCATCGGCTACCACTTCGCGCCCGATCCGTCATCGCAGCAGGTCTGCACGATCGGCGGCAACGTGGCCAACAACTCCGGCGGCCCGCACTGCCTGGCCTATGGCGTCACGAACGCCCATATCGTCGCCATGGAGGTCGTGTTGCCCTCGGGCGATGTGGTCATGCTCGGCGGCCTCGACGCCGAACCCGCGGGGTACGACCTGCGGGGGGCCTTCGTCGGCTCCGAGGGAACCCTCGGCATCACCACCAAGATCGCCGTGCGGATCACGAAGAACCGGCCCGAGGTCCGCACGCTGCTGCTCTCGTTCGAGTCGGTCACCGATGCCGCCAACACGGTGTCGGGCATCATCGCCGCCGGGATCGTGCCGGCCGCGCTCGAGGTGATGGATCAGCGCATCACCGTCGCCGTCGAGAACTACGTGAACGCCGGCTACCCCCGTGATGCCGCCGCGGTGTTGCTCGCGGAGGTCGACGGGCTCGCCGACGGCGTGGATCTCGATGCCGACCGCATCGCCGAGATCGGCCGGGCCAACGGTGCCACCGCCGTGAAGCTCGCGGGCTCCGACACCGAACGGGCGCTGCTCTGGAAGGGCCGAAAGACGGCGTTCGGGGCGATCGCCCAGCTCGCTCCCGACTACTACCTGCACGACACGGTGGTGCCCCGCTCGAAGCTCGCCGAGGTGTTGACGAAGACCTACGAGATCGCCGACCGGTACGACCTCACGATCATGAACGTGTTCCACGCGGGCGACGGGAACCTGCACCCGCTGATCCTGTTCGACGCCCGCGACGAGGGTGTGCTCGAGAAGGTCCACGCGGCCGGGGGTGAGATCATCACCGCCTCGCTCGACGCCGGCGGCGTGCTCTCCGGCGAGCACGGCATCGGGGTCGAGAAGCAGAAGTTCATGGACCGCATGTTCTCGAGCGACGACCTCGACCATCAGAATCGGCTCCGCCAGGCGTTCGATCCGGGCTGTCGGACGAACCCGGGCAAGGTGATCCCCACCGGGCACTCGTGTGCCGACATCCAGTCGCTCCGGTCGGTTCCGAAGGAGGTGTGGGCATGAGCACCGCACCCGCCGCCCTGGCCACCAACGACCCGGTGCTGCTCGGCTTCGCCGAGGAGGTCGGCACGGACGGGCCCGTCGCGGTCGCCGGCCGCCGCACCCGCTGGACCACCGGCGGCACCCTCGCCCCCGACACCCGGGTGATCGCCGCGCCGAGCGGCATCGTCGAGCACCTGCCCGACGAGATGACCGTCACCGTGCGGGCCGGCACCACCGTGGCCGACCTCCACGCCGAACTGGCCGCCGCCGGTCAACGCACGGCGCTGCCCGATCGGGGCGGCACGGTCGGCGGCGCACTGGCCGTCGGCGAGAACGACCTGCGTGCGCTCGGTCGGGAGCGGGTGCGAACCGCACTCCTGCAGGTGCGCTACGTCTCGGCCGAGGGCCGCATCGTCACCTCGGGCGGCCCGACGGTGAAGAACGTGTCGGGCTTCGATCTGCCCCGGCTCATGGTCGGCTCGCTCGGCACCCTCGGCCTGCTCGGCGAGGTGATCCTGCGGACCAACCCGATCCCGCCGGTGTCCCGGTGGTACGCCGCCGCCGGCGCCCACCCCCGCGCCGTGCTCGAGACGCTCCTCGCCCCCAGTGCGGTGCTCACGAACGGCGAGACCGTGTGGGTCGAGCTGGAAGGCCACGCACCCGACGTCGACGCGGAAGCCGCCCGGCTCGCATCGATCGGGTCGTTCGCCGAGGTCGCCGGCCCGCCCGAGTTGCCGGTGCACCGTTGGTCGCTCACCCCGGCCGAAGTCCTGTCCCTCCACGACACGGGGCACGTGATCGGTGCGTCCGACTTCGTCGCCGTCGCCGGCCTCGGGCTCGTGTTCAGCCACGAGCCCCAGCCGCCCCGATCGGTCGACCCCGGCGTGGCGATCATCGCCGAGCGCCTGAAGCAGAACTTCGACCCCACCGGACGACTCAACCCCGGCCGCATGGCCGGAGGGACCGCCTGACATGGACCTCAAGCTCGGATCCGACGATCTCAACACCTGCGTGCAGTGCGGGCTCTGCCTCCCCCACTGCCCGACCTACCGGGTGACCGGCGACGAGACGATGTCGCCTCGGGGCCGCATCAAACTCATGCGGGAGGTGCAGCTCCACGACGCCCCGGTCACCGACGAGGTGGTCGACGCGTTCGCCTCGTGTGTGCAGTGCCGCGGCTGTGAGCCGGCCTGCCCGTCGGGGGTGCCGTATGGCCATCTCATGGAGCAGACCCGGGAGACGCTGGCCGACTCGGGTCAGATGACCCCGGTCTGGTTGCGGGCCGCGATGAAGCCGCTCGCCCAGCCGAAGCTGCTCGCCGCCGGCACCGCGGCACTCGGTGTGGCGAAGAAGGTCGGCCTCGTGCCCGATCGCCTCGGGCTCGGCGCCGCCGACATCCCGCTGCGCCAGGAGCCGCTGCCCACCACCGGCACCGACGTCTACCTCTTCACCGGCTGCGTGATGGACACGATGCAGCGCGACGTGCACCGTGCCGGACTCGACGTGCTCACCGCCGCCGGGTTCGGGGTGACCCCGACGGGTGCGGAGGCGCCGTGTTGTGGAGCGCTGCAGGCCCACGCCGGGCTCACCGACGAGACCCGGGGGCTCGCCGAGAAGATGATGCGCTCGCTGGCCCCCGAGCGGCCGATCATCGTCGACTCCGCCGGCTGCGGCGCGGCGATGAAGGAGTACGGCCACCTGCTCGGCACCGAGGAGGCGCGGGCGTTCTCGGGCCGGGTGTTCGACATCCAGGAGTTCCTCGCCGACCACGTCGACAAGCTGCCCGAGGTCGCTCCGCTCGATCTCCGTGTGGCGGTGCAGGATCCGTGTCATCTGCGCCACGTCCAGCGGGTGCACGAGGCCACCCGGGTGGTGTTGCAGCCGTTCGTGCGGGAACTCGTGGAGCTCGACGACGACGGATTGTGCTGTGGTGCCGGTGGGGCCTACTCGGTGCTCCAACCCGAGCTCGCCGGTCAGATCCGAGACCGCAAGCTCGGCTCGATCGACCGGGCGACACCGGACGTGGTCGCCTCGGCCAATCCCGGCTGTTCGCTACACCTCGGTGCCGCCGGCGTCGACACGATCCACCCGATGGAGCTGGTGGCGAGGGCACTCAGCGCTGCGATGTGACCCAGTCTGCGAGCGCTGATGCGATCAATGACAGGCCCACCGCAGCGACGAAGCCTCCGATCGCGGCAAACCTAGAACGCTTCTCAGACTCACCACCCGCCTCAAACTCCGCAAAAGGGTCGAGGCGGTCGACATCTGACCGGCTCCAGCCGAGTGGGAAGTTCCGGTCATTCGAAGGGTGGGATTGGATCAAGGTCAAGGCGCCGTCAGGTTGATGCACGTGGAGCATCGAAATCGCGACATCTAGTCGCGATGGTGCGAACCACTGCGAACCCCAATGACTTCTGGGGCTCCGATCCCCCAGAAGCCGTCCATGTCCGGCACGAGCCCGCGTCGGCCGATAGCTGGGGGCCTAGCGACTACGACGCCCTTCTCACGGGCGACAACAGGCGTCTCCATGGCGAGCTGAATCCGAACAGGCCGATCAGGGGTCAGCGGTCCAACAAGCCGCTGCCCACTGCAACTGCCAGTCACACTTTCCGACCACTCCTCCGGGGCAGCCCACCGCACGGGCGCAGGCGCAACGCAAACCTCGGCCTGACCTGGCTGACCAACCGCGAACAGTTCGATGGTCATCTCAGACTGCGCCGACGGAGCCTCGGTGCGGGTTGAATCTGCAGGCTCGGGGAAGCTCACTGCCTAAGCCACGAGATGCAGATCCGGGTGGCTAGATCCGACCAACACCACGGTCTCGGAGACTGCCGGACGCCCTCGGGTGGAGCTGTCCATAGCTAGGAAACCTCCAACTAAGGTCAAGGCGAGACCCAATAGAACTAGCCAGCTAACTCTTGAGGGACGGTGCGAACTATTCATGCGGCCAGCATGCAATTGCGAGTTGATCTTGAAGGGCGAAGCCTTCATTCCAACCCGAAAACTGGTGGACGTCGACCAGCCGTGCCTTACCGTCGCCGCATGACGACCTCCCTCCCCGCCATCGACTGGCAGCTCGCTGGCGAGCGTGAACAGCTCGAACGGTTCCTCGGCTACTTCCGGGCCGTGCTCGCCCGGAAGGCCGAGGGTCTCGGCGACGCCGATGTCCGCCGGGCCGCGTGCCCGCCGAGCGAGATGCACCTGCTCGGCCTGATCCGCCACATGGCCGACGTCGAGAGGTTCTGGGCCCAGGCCGCGTTCCGAGCCGACCCCGACTGGGTCCCGCTCTACTACGGCCCCGGCCACCCCGAGGGCGACCCCGACGGCGACTTCCACCCCGGCCCGGACGAGACGATCGAGGAGGCGTTCGAGTCGTACTGGCGCGAGCTGGCCGCCGCCGACGCCGTCTATGCCGACGCATCACTCGACGACGTGCAACGGGGCCAGGACCGGTCGCGGAACCTGCGGTGGATCTACATCCACCTGATCGAGGAGTACGCCCGCCACTGCGGGCATGCCGACCTGATCCGCGAAGCGATCGACGGCGCCACGGGCGACTAGGGCGCCGGCCGCAACACGTCGAGGGCTTCACCGGCCACGGTGTCGAGCGAGCAGCCCATCAGCACCGCACCGGCGGCACCGAGTGCATGTGCGGCGGCGCTGATCGCCGTCGTGGTCGCCCACGCCTCGGCGCGATCCCACGAGTCGTCACGCAACCGGGCCGACAACTCGGCCGAGACCTCGACGCCTCCGATGCCCTGCATCCGGTCGACCCAGCGGGCCGAGAAGGGCGGGATCACCATCGCATGCCACGGCAGCGGTGAGGCGACGACGAGCTCGGCGACCTTCGGGAACACCGTCGCCGGGTCGAGGAACGGCCCGAGCACCATGCGATCCGCTCCGAGGTCGGCGCGGCGTTGCGCGGCCCGCACGGTGGCGGGGCCGGGGCAGGCGATCTCGATGTCGACACCGAGGGCGTCCTTCAGTGCGGCGAGCCGCTCGATGACATCGAACGGTGTCGCCATCGGCGTCGACCCCGAGCGTTCGTCGCCCTTCACCACGAGGAACGAACGCACGCCGTTGTGCACCGCCCCGACGGCCTCCGACAGGATCGCTTCGGCCGAGCGGTCCCGGCACGACACGACGACGGTCGGTTCGACGCCGGGGAGGTCCCGGGCGAGGCGACCGGCGAACGCATAGGGCGACATGCGGATCGTGCCGAACACGTTGTCGGTGACGAACACCTCGTGCCAGCGTCGGGCCAGCTGTCGGATCTCGGTGGTGGGCCGCTCGGGCGGGTTCACCTCGACGGCGAGCCGGAACGGCGGAGCCGCCGGTTCGACCACTCGGGCGGGGGTACGGGTGATGACGGGAAGGGCGGACATCGCCTTCCTCCTGCGTTGCGGGATCGGTCCCACCGGGTCTCCGGCATGGGCATCTCGATCTCGTGTCGGTGCGCAGCCCGACCGCACGGATCGCCGTGCGTGCTCCCGAGGGTAGTCGAGCAGCCGACGACGACCGCCCCGCCGTCACCGGCGCAGGCGCCTCAGGCGGCGCGGCAGTCACACTCCACGGTGGCGTCGGTGGCCTCCCACCGGAACCGCATCGTGTTCGACGTCGTCCCGCAGCCGGTGCAGCGCAGCACGAACCCGTCACGGGTCTTCTCGAGCATCACCGGGGCCTCGCCGGTGGAGAGCCGCTTCGGTGGCTCCTTGCGCTTCTTCTCCGTCTCGATCGACGGGAGGTCGGGCATCTCGGGCGGCAGGTACTCCGGCTCGGCCGACTCGGGACGCTCCGGCAACTCGACGTCGTCGAAGGCGGGGCGCTCCCCCACCCACGGCACGGCGTGCACCATCGCGTAGGCGGTGGCCTCGTCGGCGTGCAGCACGGCATCGACGTCGGCGTCGCTCGCCGCGTCGAACGGGCCGACGTGGGACGGCGCGGCCACCACCTCGGGGCCCGACCAGTCGAGGAAGTCGGTGAGGCGATCGAGTTCGTCGACGCCGAACACCGCCATCGCCTCGGCGATCTCCTCGATCTCCTCGACGAACCCGTCACGGTCGACCGCCGACCGGGGATCCTCGAGCGTGTCGGCGGCGAACACGATCACGAACTTCGCCCCGGCACCGGCCTGCTTGCGCCGCAGGATGCGGCCCATGCGCTGGATCATCTGGCGTCGGGTCCGGGAGGCCGACACGACGATGCCGAGGTTGGCGTCGGGCACGTCGATGCCCTCGTCGAGCACGCGGGGTGCGGCCACGGCGTCGAGCTCGCCCGCCCGGAACGTCGTGAGGATGCGCTCCCGATCGGTGCGTGGGGTCTCGCCGGTGATGATCTCGATCGACACGACCGGGTCGAGCCGGTTGATCGCGTGGTTCGAGGCCCGCACCGTCTCGGTGAACAGCAGCGACCCGTCGGCGGCCCGGATCGACGGGGCCAGCTTCGTGAGCGTCTCGAACTTGGCTTCGGAGTCGGCGACGATGTCCCGCCGCAGGGCGAAGGCGTCGAGGTAGTCGTTGGCCGCCTTGCCGTTGGGCCCACCGTCGTTCTGCGCGAGGTGTTGCACCGCGGCGAGGAACGCACCGAACGGCTCGGTGGGCATCCCGTCGATCTTCTTCAGCGACGTTCGGGCCTCGACGAGGGTGCGTTCGGTGCGGGTGTACTCCGAGCGTTCCTGGTCGGTGAGGGGCACGGCGACGAAGGCGACCCGGGGTTGGGCGCACACACCGTCGGCGATGGCGTCGACGAAGCCGTACCGGAAACAGATGCCGCCGAAGTACGGGAGGATGACCTCCTCGACCGCGTCGTCGGAGCGTTCGAGGGTGGCGGTGAGGCCGAGGCGCTCGTCGTAGTCGGTCATCAGCGACTTGCGCAGCACCTTGCCGCCGTAGCCGTGGCACTCGTCGGCGACGAGCAGACCCTGACGATCGTCACCCGGCACCGGCTTGCGGGAGGCGGCCGAGTGGCGGGTGGTGATGAGGATGTCGACGTCCTCGGCGTGATCGAGGTGGTGATCGCCGAGGCGGCCGATGCGGTCGTCCGGGAAGGCGATCGTCATGCGCTGATACCACTGCTCGAGCAGCACCCGGGACGGCACGATCACACAGATGAACAGACCACGACGACGGGCATCGGCGATGGCGGCGAAGGCCATGTCGGTCTTGCCGGAGCCGGTGACGGCCTCGACCACACCGCGACGGCCGACCCGCAGCCAGGCGGAGAGGGCCTCGACCTGCCAGCGGTAGGGCCGGAACCGGTCGAAGAACGCCGGTTCGTCGACGGCGTCGGTGGTGGGGAGCGACGGGGCGTTCATCGGACGGCACCCGGCGTTCCGACCGATCCGTCACCCGAACCAACCCGTGTCGCCGCCGTCGGCACCTCGATACGCATCGAGACAACCTACGGCCGCCACACCCCCACCCGAAGGGTCGGACGGGTGACGGGAAGATGAATTCCGACACGCCGCCCCGGCACGCCCCCTACGTTCGGGAGCCATGCGGATCCGACCGGCCGTCGAGGGCGACGCTCCGACCGTGGCGGAGATCAACTGGGCGGCCCGACACAGCCCGGAGAACGACCTCCCTCCGCTCGTCCACGACCGGGCATCGGTGGAGTGGTGGGCGGCCGAGATCGTGCTCGCGACGAACGACGTCTGGCTCGGTTCGACCGACGACGACGGCAGGATCGACGGCTTCCTCGCCCTCGACCGCCCCGACCCCTCGACCGACGAGACCGCCTGGCTCGAGCACCTCTACCTGCGGCCGTCGGCCACCGGAGCCGGGCTCGGCTCGGCCCTCGTCGAGATGGCGAAGCGGGAACGGCCCGACGGACTCCAGCTCTGGACGTTCCGGATGAACACCCGAGCGCGCCGCTTCTACGTCCGCCACGGCTTCGTCGAGGTCGAGTGGACCGACGGGGTCGATGCCGACGGCGAACGCACCAACGAAGAAGGCGCCCCCGATGTCCGCCTCGAGTGGCGACCCTGACCGACGAGCCGGGCATCGGTACGGATCGGTACCGTCGTGGCCGATGGTCGTGCGCTCCTCCACCACCCCCGTCCGTCGGGCGGCCCATGCCGAACTCACGGTGCGGACCTGGGCCGGATTCGGCTCACCCATCGTGGCCGTGCACGACGTCGACGGGCACGGCGGTTCGTTCCAACACCTGGCCGACACGCTCGGGCGTGACGTCACCCTGTGGGCTCCCGATCTCCGGGGCCGCGGCGGCACCGACTCGTCCGAGCCGTGGGGGGTCCCGGCACACGCCGAGGACCTCGCCGCACTCATCGGCCAGCACCTCTTCACCGAACGTGACACGGGCCCGGTCGTCGTGGTCGGACACGGCCTCGGCGCCCATGTGGCCGCCCGGGTCGCCGGCGATCACGTCGAACTCGTGCAGGCGCTCGTCCTCGTCGACGGCGGCGCACCTCGTGCCCTGCCCGACGGGGTGCATCCCCGCGCCGTGGCCAAGGACGCACTCGACACCATCGCCGACGCACTGCCGTCACTGCCCCACCGGGTCGACCGGGCCGCCGTCGCCGCCGACCTCGCGTCGATGATCGTGTCACCGGCCGGAGCGGGTGGGATCTTCGAGGCCCGGTGCCCCGTGCACCTCGTACGGGCGGGCCACGGACTGGCGGTCGGTGACGAGCCGATCGTTCCCGATGCCGTCGTGGAGCGGTTGCGAGACGGCGGCGTGCACGTCGCCAACGACCTCGTGCTCCCCGACGCCACCCACACCTCGCTGCTCGGCGACGACGTCGCCGCCGTCGAGTTCGCGGTGCGCGCCGCGGGCGCCTGACTCAGTCGGCCGACGGCTCCACCAGACCCGCGGCGCCGGGCTCACCGAGCTGGATGAGCGTGGTGAGCAGGTCATTCAGCGGTGTGGCGATGCCGTGACGACGCCCGATCCGCCCGACCACGGCGTTGCGGGCGTCCCACTCGGTCGGCACCCCGGCGAGGCGGTCGGCGACGATCGACGCGACATGGCCCGAGGCGGCGGCGCGGAGCCCCTCGATGATGCGGGGCGGGAGATCCTCGGGCAGCTCGGCGCCTTCGGCACGGCCCACGGCGGCCACCTCTTCCATCACCTCGAGCACGAGCCGCTCGGCCACGGGGTCGCCCAGCATGCGGTTGTCGGTGCGGGTGAGGGTCGACACCCCGCCCGACGCCGCGTTGAGCATCAATTTGATCCATGACGGCGTCGCCCAGTCGTCGACGACCTTGACCTTCATGAAGGTGCCGTCGAACAATGCGGCCGCGGCCTCGGCGCCCGGCCCGGCAGCGAAGGTGAGCAGCGACCGGCCACCGACGATCACGTGATCGGGTGCGGGCCGTTTGGCCGGCAGGTTGATGACCGCGGGCACCAGGTCGGCGCCGGGCGCCATCGGCTCGATGCGTTCCCGATGCTCGACACCGTTCTGGAGGATCACCACCGTGGTGGCGGGGCCGACCAGCGCATCGAGCCAGCCTCTGGCCGCCTCCGACTGGTGGGCCTTCACGGCGAGGAAGACGACATCGACGTGGTCGAGCCCCTCAGGCGAGGTCACGACCTGCACGGGCTCGTCGATCACCCCACCGCCGTGCTCGACCCGGAGCCGCTCGAAGCCGCCGGTCCGGGCGCACAGGATCGGATGATGGCCGCCGGCCAGCAGGGCGCCGGCGACGGCACCACCGATGGCGCCGGGTCCGACGAGGGCGATGGAGACGGGAGCGGAGACCATGTGCCCACCCTCTCAGATGAGGGATCGGACATCGAGCCGGCGGGCCATACGCCGACACCGGGCATCTAGTGTCGGACGACATGGGTTGGGTCAGAGGTGTGGTGTTGGTGGTCTCGGCTGCCGTGGTGCTGTCCGTCGGCGCGCTCGGGCTGAGATCGTGGTGGACGGTCGACGTCGAGCGGGGCGGCATGTCGACCTGCGTGCCCCCGCAAGCCGACGATCCGACCGCGATCGAGCTGCTCGGGTTCGAGGTGCCCGGCGACGCCGACGTCTCCGACATCACCATCACTCCCGAACTCCCACCCGGGGTCGAGCTCCGGGTCGATCGCCTCCCCGCCGGCGACGACACACCCGACGATCCCGCCGACCTGATCCTGCTCGTCTTCGTCGTGGCCGATACGTCGATCCTGACCGAGGTCGTCATCGAACGGGTCACCTGGCGTCAGGGGTGGCGCCCACACCGGATGGACCACGGCCCCGACGGTCCGCGACTCGTCGCCGGTCCCGGAGCGTGCGACGAGTTCTGACCGCTCGACGAGCCCCGGTGTAGCTTCGAGCCATGTCACGCGGACCCATCAGAGTGCTGGAACTGTCGGGATCGGCCCGCGAGCGGGGTCGGCGCCACGCCGAGGCCCATCGCGACGAGATCCTGACCTACGCCGAGGAACGGGTCCGCCTCGTCGGTGAGGGACGTTGGTCGAAGCGCCCGCTCGAGCGCGACGAAGTCCTCTCGCTCGCCGAGCAGTGCCTGCCGGCGCACGAGGCCTACAGCTCCGACCTCATGGACGAGGTGCGCGGCATGGCCGACGTGACCGGCCTGTCGATGGCCGAGCTCATCATCGTCAACGGCTTCACCGATTTCGTCGACACGGTCTACGCGAAGACCGGCGTCCAGACGATCGGTGAGGACGACTGCACCGCCTTCCTCGTGCCCGACTCGATGGCCGACGGCGCCGGGTTCCAAGCCCAGACCTGGGACATGCACGACACCGCCACCGACCACGTCGTGCTGCTCGACATCCGCCCCGACGAGGGCCCCCGCCAGCTCGTGTTCACCACCACCGGTTGTGTGGGCCAGATCGGCATGAACTCCGCCGGCATCTGCGTGGGCATCAACAACCTGCCGGGCGCCGATGGCGACCTCGGCGTCACCTGGGTGTTCGCCGTCCGCAAGGCCCTCGAAGCGACCAACTTCGACGACGCCCTCGCCGCCATCACCGAGGCCCCGCTCGCCGGGGCCCACAGCTACCTCCTGCGCGACGCCGAGGGTCGGGGTGCGATCGTCGAGGGCTTCTCCAGCGTCACCCACGTGCAGGAGATGACCGACACCCCACTCGTGCACACCAACCACGCCCTGCATCCCGAGACGGTCGCCGTCTCCCAGGACAAGCCGACCGAACTCCAGGCCTCGTCGTCGGCCCGCTACGACACCGCCCTCGCCGGGCTCGACGGGACCGTCACCTACGACACCGTCGAGACGCTGCTGAAGCACCCGACGATCTGCTACCTCGGCACACCGCCGTTCCACGTCGAGACCTGTGGCGCCGCGATCATGCGGCCCCGCACCGGCGAGATGTGGGCCTGCTGGGGCCAGCCGTCGGAGGAGCCCTTCACCCGCTTCGAGCTGGGTGGTGTCCGTGTCTGAGTCGGACACGGCATCGATCCGGCTGGTCAACGTCACCGAGGAGCTGGCCCGGGCCTGCCAGGACGTCGAATACGCCTGCTTCCCCAATGCCGACCCCGACGACCTGTTCGGCGTCACGGAGTGGACCGCCCAGGCCCGCACGTTCCCCGAGGGCAGCTTCATCGCGATCGACGACGCGACCGGCGAGGTGATCGCCACCTCGGCCGGCATCCGCACGACGTTCGACTTCGACCACCCGCAGCACACGATCCACGAGGCGGCGGGTGAACACGGCTCCGGTAACCACGACCCCGAGGGTGACTGGTACTACGGCACCGACATCGCCGTGCATCCCGACCATCGGGGCAAGGGCATCGGCCGCATGCTGTACGACGCTCGCAAGCAGCTCGTCCGGGAGCTGGGCCTCCGCGGCATCATCGCCGGCGGCTACCTGCCCGGTTTCGCCGACGCGAAGCACGAGGTCGACGTCGAGACCTACCTCGACGACGTCGTGGCCGGCCGACGCTACGACTCCACGCTGACGATGCAGCTGCGCAACGGCTTCGAGGTCCGAGGCGCTCTCCACGACTACATCGAGGATCCGAAGATCGACTCCAAGGCCAGCCTCATCGTGTGGCCCAACCCCGATCTGGCCTGAGCGACCCGCATCGCGAACCCCGGTTTCCAGGGGCAATGACTGGATCGGCGTTCACCCATCGTCGATCATGACGTGATCCGGTCGAACACCGAGCAGCGCCCTCCCGCCGGTCCGCTGCTGCGCCCCCTTCTCCTGATCGCTGCTGGTGTGCTGCTTCTCGCGCTCGCGATCGTGAGTGCGTGGAGCCTGCGGGGCGACGACGACGGCACCGACATCGAGGCGCAGCCGGCGGCCACACCGACCACCGCGGCACCTGCCACCTCGGTGGCGGACGAGACGGACCCGGCCGACGACGAGGCACCGGCCGAGACGACCACCTCGACCTCCGCCCCCGCCGGCTCCATCGTGACCGGCAACGGGGCCGCGGCCACCGCCGCCCCCGACCCGATCGTGCCCGAGCTGACCGCCGATGGCCGACCGGCCAGCTTCTTCGCCATCACCGTCGAGGGCGCCGCGGTCGAGGTCGACACCGTGTCGGGGCGGATCCTGCGCGAGATCGCCCAGCTCGACGATCCGACGAGCGACGTCGAACTCCCCCAGGTGCTCGTCTCGATCTGGCCCGTGGCCGGCACCGACGGCACCGTGCTGCTGTCCGACTGCTGCGAACCCGCGGCCGGCAACATCTACCGGCTCGACGCCGACGACCGCATCGACGACCCCGCCGAGGTCTGGGCCGGTGGCGGCTGGGAAGCCGTGCCCGACGCCCGCGGTGCGCGGGTGGCGACGAGCGCCTACACCTCGACGGTGCGGGCGGATGACGGCACCGAGACCGCCCTGTTCGACACCCCCGGTGTCACGAGCTTCGTCGACTGGCTCCGGGACCGTGACGGTGTGGTCTTCGCCGAACCGGGCGAGAACAGCACCGTGATCCGCCGCTTCGACCTCGACGCCTCCGGTTCGGTGGCCACCGCCGTCGAATTCACCTTGCCCTTCAGCGGCCGGGACCTGACGGTCCGCGCCGACGGCAACCTCGTCCTCCTCGCCACCGAGCCCGACGGTGTCGACCGGGGCATCGTCTTCACCCCCGACGGCGACCTCGTCACCGCCTTCGACACCGTCGCCGGCGGACAGATCCTCGACTACGACGCCCGTGGGCTCTTCGTCATCCAGCTCGACGACGACGGCAACGCCAGCTGGCAGGGCCTCGGCCAGTCCGGAACCCTCGGATCCGGCTACCTCTGGGTGCAGTGGTGAACCCGACCCGCACCATCACCCACGCGACCCCACCATCACCTCCGCCGTCCGACACATAACCGGACGAGCGCTCCGGCCGACAGGAGTACGGTGCCGACGATGCCGAACAGCTTCGATCGATTTCGAGCCCACCCGTGGCATGGCCTGCCCATCGGCGCCCAGGCGCCGGCCGTGGTCGAGGCCTACATCGAGATCACGCCCTACGACGCGGTGAAATACGAGATCGACAAGACCACCGGCTATCTCCGGGTCGACCGCCCCCAGGGCTCGTCGGCCCTGCCGCCGTCGCTGTACGGCTTCGTGCCCCAGACCTACTGCGGCGACCGGGTCGCCGCCCTCACCCCACGGGCCGACATCGGCGACCAGGACCCGCTCGACATCTGTGTGATCTCCCAGCAGCGGATCGACCGGGCCGAGGTCGTGGTGCCGGCCCGGGTGCTCGGCGGCATCCGGCTGCTCGACGACGGCGAGGCCGACGACAAGATCGTCGCCGTGCTCGAGTCGGACACGGTGTTCGACTACGCGAAGGATCTGAAGCACCTGCCCGAAGCCGTCGTCAACCGGCTCGTGCACTACTTCGGGACCTACAAGATGCAGATGACCGGCGACCAGGAGAACTCCATGGAGATCGTCGGCACCTACGGCCGCGACGAGGCCATGCAGGTGATCACGGCGTCGATGGCCGACTACGTCGACGAGTTCGCGCCAGGCGTCCGCCGCTGAGCGGACGGACCACCCGCCGACCCCGCACCGTCGTGGGTGCGGCGACGTGACGAGCCCCGTCCGGACCCACCTGACCCTGCTCCCCGAGCCGGAGTCCGTGGCGTCCATCGCCGGACTCCGTCGACGGTTCGATTCCGCCGCCGCATGGCACGAGATCGGCGGCCGTTCCTGGGCGCTCGATCTCCGCCTCGACCGCGTCGCACTGACGCGGACCTCGGTCGACGCCGGCCTCGTGGCCGAGCGGTGGTTCCACGTCGGCGGCTGATCGCCGCGGGCCTGGCCCGGGGATTCCGGCGATCGGTAGCCTTCGCTGCCATGCATTACATCGACGGCACGTGGGTGTCCTCCGAGTCCGAGTTCGCGGTCACCGACCCCTCGAACGGTGAGGTGATCGGCCACGTCGCCGATGGCGGCGCAGCCGAGGCCACCGCCGCGATCGATGCCGCCGACCGGGCCTTCACCAGCTGGTCGCAGACCACCGCCTATGAACGCTCGGCGATCCTCTACGAGGCCTGGCGCCTCATGACCGAGCGTTCGGCCGACCTGGCCGAACTCATGACCACCGAGCAGGGCAAGCCGATCAAGGCCGCCCGCAACGAGGTCAAGTACGGCGCCGACTTCCTCCTCTGGTACGCCGAGGAGGCCAAGCGGATCTACGGCGAGACGATCCCGTCGGCCCGACCCGACCAGCGCTTCGTCGTACTCCGCCAGCCCGTCGGTGTGTGCGCTGCCGTCACGCCGTGGAACTACCCGATCTCGATGATCACCCGGAAGATCGGCCCCGCCCTCGCCGCCGGCTGCACGATCGTGCTGAAGCCGGCGGAGCAGACCCCGCTGTGCGCGAAGGCGATGTTCGAGATCTTCCACGACGCCGGTGTGCCGGCGGGTGTGGTCAACATGGTGTGTGCGTCCGACCCGGTGCCGGTCGGCGATGCCTGGCTCGACGACGACCGGGTCCGGAAGTTGACCTTCACCGGCTCGACCGAGGTCGGCAAGCTGCTCGGCGGTCGGGCCGCCTCCACGATCAAGCGTGTCTCGATGGAGCTCGGCGGGCACGCCCCGTTCGTGGTGTTCGACGACGCCGACCCGGTGCACGCCGCCAAGGGCGCATCGCTCGTGAAGTTCCTCAACACCGGCCAGGCGTGCATCTCGCCGAACCGGATCTACGTCCAGCGAGGCATCGCGGAGGAGTTCATCGCGACGCTCACCGAGCGGGTGGCGAAGATGCGGGCCGGTAACGGCTTCGGCGACGGTGTGTCCATCGGACCCCTCGTCGACGACGACGCCGTGGCCAAGGTCGAGCGCCAGGTGAACGACGCGGTCGAGAAGGGTGCGACGCTGCACACCGGTGGCGCCCGCCTCACCGACGACGGTCTCGATCGGGGCCACTTCTTCGCCCCCACCGTGCTCGGCGACGTCACCCCCGACATGGTGATCCACGCCGAGGAGACCTTCGGCCCGGTCGCCCCGGTGATCGTGTTCGACGACCCCGAGGAGGTCCTCGGCAAGGCGAACGACACCACCTACGGCCTCGCCGCCTACCTCTACACCCGTGACGTCGCCCGGGCCTGGCGCATCGCCGAGGGTCTGCGGTTCGGCATCATCGGGATCAACGACATCAACCCGACCTCGGCTGCGGCACCGTTCGGTGGTGTGAAGGAGTCGGGCATCGGCCGCGAGGGTGGCCACGTCGGCCTCGACGAGTACCTCGACACCAAACTCATCGGCTGGAGCGTCTGAGAGCTCGCCTCGGGGCAGTTCTGAGCGCCAGCGAAGAACTGTGTGAGTGAGCCGAGCGCCAGCGAGGCGAACGGCAGCCCCAGCGAGGAACTGTGGGAGTGAGCCGAGCGCCAGCGAGGTGAACGGCAGCGCCAGCGAGGTGAACGAGGCTCAGGCCGCCCAGTGGCCGACGTCCCCTCGACCAGCCGACCCCGGATCCAAGGCATGCCGTTTTTTGCATGTTCGATCCCTCGAACCCTACGGTGATTCCCATGCAGACCCCGGACGCGGTCACGACCTCCCACGGCTTCCTCAACGGCGAGCGCCCGCTCGACGATGGGGCGATCGCCGAGATCGAGCTCGTCTTCGACGCTCCGGCGGCCGGCTGAGCCATGGGCCGTGCGCCCGACTCCTCGGACCGATGATGCGATCGAGGATGTCAGACGGGTTCGACACACTGGTGCTCGAACTCCGGGATCACGTCGACGCCCGACTCGCATCCACCGATGCCGACACCAACGCCACGACCTGACGAGGCACCGACATGAACAACCCCTGGACCAGCCACACCACCGCCCTGCTCACCGAGTTGCCGACGATGTCGAGCGACGAGTTCAAGGCGATCAAGCGCCGCTACACCGCCGAGCTCGCCGACCCGGTGAAGGAGTTCGTCACCGACCTCCTGCCCCACCTCCACGAGGAGGTCTCGAGCGGGCTGATCGGCACACCGAAGACCAACGGCTCGATCGCCCCGATCAACAACGACCTGCGCTTCAACCCCGACGCGTCCCCCTACAAGGACCACATCATGTTGCGGTTCTGGGAGGGGCCGACGAAGAAGACGGCGCCGATGCTGATAGTGCATCTGTCCCCCACCCGCATCGGCTTCGCCTCGGGCATCGTGCCCGCCGACGTCGACACGTGGCGCACCGTCGTCGACCACGACGGGGTCGAGCTCGCCGCAGCGATCGACGAGTTGGCCGACGGCACCGGTGCCGACGTCGTCGGCGAGGCACTCAAGCGCACACCGAAGCCGTTCACCGAGGACCATCCCCGGGCGAGGCTGCTACGCCACAAGATGCTGCAGGTGCGTTGGATCCTCGACGCCGTCCCGCACGAGGTCGACCTGGTGGAGTTCTGCACGACCGAACTCGCCCGGACACGTCGATTGCACGCCGAACTGGTGGCTCGTTTCACCTGACGCCATCGCCGACCGTCGGGTCGCCCGGGTGTTTTGGCGGACCGCCGTCCGACCGCCCTACGTTGGCGCCGACCACGACACCCAGGGGGCTCCGGTGCAGGATCTGAACGGCAAGACGGCGGTGATCACCGGAGCGGCCTCCGGGATCGGTCTCGGGATGTCCCGACGGTTGGCTCGTGCCGGCATGAACATCGTGCTGGCCGACATCGAGGAGCCGGCGCTCGACGCCGCCACCGAGGAGATCCGGGCGCTGGGGGTGGAGGCCCTGCCCCTCGTCGTCGACGTGACCGACGCCGAGGCGGTGCAGTCGATGGCCGATGCCTCCGTGGAACGGTTCGGTGCCGTGCACGTGGTGGCCAACAACGCCGGGGTCGGTGGTTCGATGGGCGGCGATCCGAGCCGCCCGATCGACCTGAAGGACTTCCGCTGGGTGATGGAGGTCAACCTCATGGGCGTCGTGCACGGCCATGCCTCGTTCCTGCCGATGATGATGGAGCAGGGCGAGGGCCACATCGTCAACACCGCCTCGATGGCCGGCCACTTCCCGGGCCACGGCGCCTACTCGGCCTCGAAGTGGGCGGTGGTCGCGCTCACCGAGGGCCTGTTCAACACCCTGGCGACGATGGAGACCGACGTGTCGTGCTCGTGCCTGTGCCCCGGGTGGGTCAACACCAAGATCATGGACTCGGACCGGAACCGCCCCGAGTGGGCTGCGGGCAACCCGCTCGAGGACGAGGAGCCGAACGAACAGGCCGAGATGATCCGGGCCTTCGTGTCGGATCAACTCGCCAACGGCATGGATCCCGACGAGGTCGGCGGTCTCGTCCACGACGCCATCGTCGACAACCGGCTGTGGGTCTTCACCGACATGACCATGGTCGAGTCGCTCAAACCCCGCTACGACGCCATCCTCG
>JAHDBV010000076.1 GCA_020630195.1 Acidimicrobiales bacterium | reverse complement strand
AATAACTGGACCAGAACCAGTTGTGTTGCCTATTACACCACCTCCGAAGGTGGACCACGGAGGCTAGCGAGGCCCTCGACCGGTTGCGACCGACTTCGGCCGCTCGCGCCACGCTCCGGTGATCAGGGGGCGAGGGCGTCGAGGCGACGGAATCCCAGCACCCGCCCGACCGACACCGCCACGGTCTCGCGCAGCAACCGAGACGGGGTCAACACGCCGTCGGTCGGAGCCGGACGGGCGTCGAGCCCGACCTCACCGGCCACCATCGTCGCCCGTTGTGCGTGGTACGGATCGGTCACGACGAACACGTCGCCGATGCCCTCGGCGTCGAGGAAGCGACGGGTGGCCGCGAGCTCGGTGTAGGTCGAGGTCCCGTCGACCTCGAGGCGGAGCGCCTCGTCGGGAACGCCGCGGGCCCGCAGGTAGTCGTAGCCGGCCTTGGCCTCGGTGGTGCGGTCACCCTCGAGACCCCCGCCGGTCACCACCACGATCGAGACCTGTCCGTCGAGGTAGAGCCGAGCGGCGGTGTCGAGCCGGCGGGCCAGCACCGGTGACGGGGTGCCGTCGTATTGCGCGGCGCCGAGCACGACGGCCGCCGAGGCGGTGCCGGATGCCTCGGTGCGCGAGGTGAGCACGACCTGGGCGGCGCCGACCAGGAAGTAGAGGAGCACCACACCGACGATGAACGCCGCGATGCGCCGACCGGTCATGTCAGAGGCGGGCCCGTGCCGCCGAGAGGCGGGCGAGCACCTCGTCCCGACCGAGCACGACCATGGGTTCCCACAGCGGCAGCCCCGACTTGCGGCCCGTCACGGCGAGGCGCACCGGCATCTGGGACCGGACCGTGCGTTCCTCGGTGGAGAGCTTGGCGCCGACGCCCATCACGACCGCTTCCATGCGCTCGGCCGTCCATTCGTCGTCGCCGAGCGCGCCGAGGTCGGCCACGACGGTGTCGAGGACCTCGGGTACCTCCGCCCGCCCCATCGACTTCTTCCAGTCCTTCGGGGTGGGTTCGTCGGCCGGGCCGGTGATCCAGGCGACGAGATCCCCGGCGGCGTCGAGCCGCTTGCAGCGCTCCTTGACGTCGCCGGGCATCCGGGCGATGACGGCGAGGGTGTCGGCATCGACATGGGGGGTGATGCCCGCGAGGAACGCCTCGTCGTCGAGCATCCGGATGTACTCCGAGTTGAACGACTCCAACTTGGCGATGTCGAAGAAGGCGGGGGCCTTGTTGATGGCGGCGAGGTCGAACCGTTCGATGATCTCGGTGATCGGCCGGATCTCCCGGCCGTCGGGATCGCCCCAACCGAGGGTCACGAGGTAGTTGCGCATCGCCTCGGGCAGGAAGCCCTTCTCGCGGTAGTCGAGGGTCGACACGTCGTCCCGCCGCTTCGACAGCTTCTTGCGTTGCTCGTTGACGATGAGCGGAAGGTGGGCGAACACGGGCTGGTCGGTGGCGCCCATGGCGGCACGGAGCAGCAGCACTCGCGGCGTCGTGTTGACGAGATCCTCGCCACGGACCACGTGGGTGATGCCCATGTCGAGGTCGTCCCAGGCGTTGGCGACGTGGAACATCGGCACACCGTTGGAGCGCACGATCACGAAGTCCTCGAGCACGGCGTTGTCGAACTCGACGCGGCCGCGGATGAGATCGTCCCATCCGGTCACACCCTCGTCGGGCGTGCGGAATCGGACCACGACGCCCTCGCCCGGTTGGACGTTGCGGTCGCGACAGTGACCGTCGTACCCCGACGAGCCGTCGCCACGGGCGTCGTTGCGCGCCTTGACGTCGTCCTGCGAGCAGTCGCAGTGGTAGGCGAGCCCGCGGGCGAGCATGTCGTCGGCGGCGGCGCGGTAGGCGTCGAACCGGTCGGATTGGCGGTACTCCTCGTCCCAGTCGATGCCGAGCCAACCGAGCGCTTCGTGGATCGCACCGATGAGTTCGGGGGTGGAGCGGTCGACGTCGGTGTCCTCGATGCGGAGGATGAACGTGCCGCCCACCCGCCGGGCGTAGAGCCAGTTGAACAGCGCGGCACGGGCGCCACCCACGTGGAGATAGCCCGTGGGGGCGGGCGAGAAGCGGAGCCGCGGCGTGGTCGACGACGGGGAAGTCACCCCGTCACGCTAGTGGCGCGAGGCCCCGCCGGAGCTGCGGTTTCGGATCGTCGCTTCGATGCTGCAACCAATCGCGCTCCCGGGGCGTCTCTCGATCCGTGCGTGTTCCCACGACTCCCGCCACCGACACGACCGACGAACGCGACGAGCGTCACGGTCCCGACCGACGATGGTTCCTCGCCGTCGGCGCCGTCCTCGCATCGGCCGCGATCGCGATGGCCGCCGCGGCCGCGATGATGCCGACGGATCGCCAGCTCGAGCCGGTGCCGGCCGCCACCGCCGTGCGCGGCGGTGAATGAACCCGTCGTCGATCAGACGGTGACGTTGCGACGCCAGTCGGCGTCGTAGTCGGCGATGATCGCCCCGTGCGGACGATGGAGCACGTCGTCGCTCACGCGATCGACGAGCTCGCGGCGCTCGGAGTAGTGGTGCTCCGAGGCGATCTCGGGGAACCAGGCCTCGCGGGACTCCACCAGCTCGGCGTCGGGTGAGCCGTCGAGGAACCCGAACATCGTGAAGGCGGCCGTGAGGTCGTGCACCACGGGTGCCCGACCGAAGAGGGCGGCCCGCTTCATGGCGACCGCGGCGCAGCCGGCCACGACGTCGGCGCGGTGGAGTGCACCGAGCTCGAGGCGATCGTCGAACTGGGAGACGAGGGTCAGGGCGTAGCCCTGGTCGGGGCCCTGCACACCGAGGCGGGCACCACCGGGCTGACCCCCACGCACGTCGCCGGCCCGATCGGCCGTCCAGGAGCGCTTCCGCGACGGCGGCGACTGGTAGGTCCTCGGCTTCCGGGTGGGATCCGACGGCACGTAGTCTGGGGCTGCCACGGCGGCGAGGGTAGCGTGTCTCGGCACTCGCCGACCCAGCTGGAGATCGCCATGGGCAAGGGAACCACCCTCTACAACATCGTGCTGTTGCTGCACATCGTCGCCGCCGTGATCGGCTTCGGCGGGTTCGTGGCCCTCGGCCGCCAGCACGCCCAGGCCTACCGCGCCACTGCCGGCGAGGCCCGGGTGCTCCTCGCCTCGGCCCGTTCCGGGTTCAACCTCCCGATGTACGCGCTCTACGCCGTGTTCGTGCTCGGCATCGTGCTCGTCTCGGTGTCCGACGGCGACATCAGCTTCGGTGCGCCGTGGATCTCGGCGTCGTTCGTCGTGTGGTTCCTCGCGGTCGGGGCCCTGCACGGGATGTTGCGTCCCGCCGTCAAGGCGCTCGAGGAGCGCGCCGCCGCGATGGGTGCGGGTGCGTCGCTCGAGGGTGATGCCGACGCCGATGCCGCGGCGAAGAAGATCGCCGGCGGCGAGCTCGTCGCTCAGCTGCTCATGACCGTGGCGATCATCCTCATGATCTGGCAGCCCGGCAACTGACCGGACACCGGCTCAGCCGGCGCTGAGCAGGGCGTACTGGATCGAGTCCGACAGCGCCTGCCAGGACGCCTCGATGATGTTCTCGGACACCCCGATGGTCGACCAGCGACGGTCACCATCGGTGGCGTCGATCAGGACCCGCGTGATGGCGCCGGTGCCCTGGGCCGAGTCGATGATGCGCACCTTGTAGTCGACGAGACCGACCCGCTCGAGGGCGGGGAAGCGGTCGCCGACGGCACGGCGGAACGCCGCGTCGAGGGCGTTGACCGGACCGTTGCCCTCGCCCGTCGCGATGATGCGTTCGTCGTCGATACGCAGCTTCACGGTCGCTTCGGTCTCGACACCGTCATAGTGACCGAGCGGGTTCTCCGACAACGCCATCTTCTCGCCCGGCCGGTGCTCCACCATGACGCGGAACGACTCGAGGGTGAACCACGGGTTGGTCCAACCGGTGGCACGACGCATCAGGAGTTCGAGCGAGGCATCGGCGGCTTCGAAGTGGTAGCCGGCGTGCTCGAGGGCCTTCAGCTCCTCGAGCACGGTCTTCATCTGCGTCGGCTCGATCTCGAGACCGAGCTCCTTGGCCTTGAGCTCGATCGTGGCGCGGCCCGAGAGATCGGAGACGAGGAAGCGGGTGCCGTTGCCGACGAGTGACGGATCGACGTGCTCGTACGCGTCGGGCCGCCGGGCGATGGCCGACGTGTGGAGGCCCGCCTTGTGGGCGAACGCCGACTTGCCCACGTACGGCAGTGCATCGTTCGGCGGCAGGTTCACGAGCTCGGCCACGTGGTGGCTCACGCCGGTGAGCCGGTCGATGTGGCCGTCGGGCAACGTGCGGATGCCCATCTTCAGGCTCAGGTTCGGGATGAACGTGGTCAGGTCGCAGTTGCCGGTGCGCTCGCCGTAGCCGTTGATCGTGCCCTGGACGTGGGTGGCGCCGGCCCGCACCCCGGCCACGGCGTTGGCCACGGCGCAGCCGGTGTCGTTCTGGGTGTGCATGCCGACGGTGACGTCGCCACCGACGAACTCGACCACCGACCGGGTGATGCCCTCGACCTCGTGGGGCAGGGAGCCACCATTGGTGTCGCACAGCACCAGTGCCTCGGCGCCGGCGGTGACGGCGGCCTCGAGGACGCGGAAGCTGAACTCGGCGTTGCGCTTGTAGCCGTCGAAGAAGTGCTCGAAGTCGACGAAGACCCGCTTGCCCTCACCGACGAGGTACCGCACGGAGTCGGCGATCATCGCCACACCCTCGTCGAGTGAGGTCCGAAGCGCCTCGATCACGTGGTAGTCCCACGACTTGGCCACGATGCAGGTGATCGGCGTCCGCGCCGAGAGCAGGTTGGCGAGGGTGGGGTCGTCGTCGACCTTGCCGCGGGGACGGCGGGTCGAACCGAAGGCCACCAGCTCGGCGACGTCGAGGGTCAGTTCGCCTTCGGCGGCCCGACGGAAGAAGTCGTCGTCGCGGGGATTGGCGCCGGGCCAGCCACCCTCGATGAAGTGCACCCCGAGGTGGTCGAGCTGCTGTGCGATCTTCAGCTTGTCGTCGGAGGTGAGGGCGATGCCCTCGAACTGGGAGCCGTCACGCAGTGTCGTGTCGAAGATGTCGACGGCGGCCGGCCACGACGGATCCCGGGAACCGAGCCGTTCGATGGTCATCGGTTCGGGGGCACCGTCGGGCCGGTCGGTGGTCATGAGACCGTCTCGCACCAGTGCGCGTAGCGCTCGTCCTCGCCACGGACGGCCTTGCCGTAGGCCTCGGCCACGGCGGTGGTGATGGGGCCGGGGCACGGGACCGGACGGTCGTCGACGGAGTTCACCGACGCCACCTCGGCGGCGGTGCCGCACAGGAAGATCTCGTCCGCGATGTAGAGGTCGGACCGGGCGATGTCGCCGATGGTCACCTCGATGCCCATGTCGGCCATGATCGTCATGACGGTGTGCTGGGTGATGCCCTCGAGGGCGCCCGACGCGAGCGGCGGGGTGATCACCCGGTCGCCGCGGACGACGAAGATGTTCTCGCCGGTGCACTCCGACACGAGGCCCTGACGGTTGAGCATGATGCCCTCGTCGTAGCCGGCCTGGAGGGCCTCCATCTTGGCGAGCGTCGAGTTCACGTAGTTGCCGGTGGTCTTCGCGGCGGGCGGCATGATGTTGTGGTCGTGGCGCTGCCACGACGAGATCTTCATCTTCACCCCGACCGACAGCGCGTCGTCGCCGAGGTAGGCGCCCCACGGCCAGCACGCGATGGCCACGTCGGTGGTGCAGCTGCCGGTGGCCAGGCCCATCTCGCCGTAGCCGTAGTAGGCCAGCGGTCGGACGTAGCAGGAGTCGAGACCGGTGGAGGCCACGGTCTCCTTGGTCGCAGCGATCAGCTCGTCGACCGAGTACGGCATCGGCATCATCAGGATCCGGGCCGAGTTGTGCAGCCGCTCGATGTGCTCGGTCAGGCGGAACACGGCCGGGCCGTTCGCCGTCTCGTAGGCCCGGATGCCTTCGAACACCCCGGTGCCGTAGTGCAGGGTGTGGGTGAGCACGTGCACCTGCGCCTGGTCCCAGTCGACCAGGGAGCCGTTCATCCAGATCTTGGGGGTGGGGGTGATGGGCATGTCGTTCGTCAGACCTTCAGTCGTTCGCCCCGGAGGGCGGGTACTCGTTCACCGGCGGGTGCCGTGGTCACCGTCGAGGAGCGACGGCGGTCACAGCTTGGCACCTCAATCGGCCACGGCGGCCGCCACCGCATCACCGATCTCGGTTGTGGATCCAATCATCTCGGCATTGGCCTTGCAGGCCGCCTCGATCTTCGCGGCCGCCCCGGTCTCGCCGAGGAAGTCGAGCATCATCGCCCCCGAGTGGATGGCGGCGATCGGGTTGGCCTTGTTCTGACCGGCGATGTCGGGCGCCGAGCCGTGCACGGGCTCGAACATCGACGGGCCGGTGCGGGCCGGGTTGAGGTTGGCCGAGGCGGCGAGGCCGACCCCGCCACTCACGGCACCACCGAGATCGGTGAGGATGTCGCCGAAGAGGTTGTCGGTGACGATCACGTCGTAGCGCTGCGGGCTCTCGACGAAGTAGATGCAGGCGGCGTCGACGTGGTTGTAGGCGGTCTCGAAGCCCTCGTGCTCGGCGGCGACATCGTCGAACGCCCGCTGCCAGAGATCACCGGAGAAGGTGAGCACGTTGGTCTTGTGGACGAGGGTGACGTGCTTGTCACGGCCACCGGCCAGGTCGAACGCGAAGCGGATGGCCCGCTCGGCACCCATACGGGTGTTGACCGACCCCTGGGTGGCGATCTCGTGCGGGGTGCCCTTGCGGAGGAAGCCGCCCTCACCCGCATAGGTGCCCTCGGTGTTCTCGCGCACGACGATGAAGTCGTGGCCGGGCGCGGTGAAGGGTCGGATGTTCACGTAGAGGTCGAGCTCGAAGCGCATCTTGAGCAGGAGGCCCCGCTCGATGACGCCGGGCGGCACGCCGGGGGCGCCCACCGCGCCGAGGTAGATGGCGTCGAGCCCCCGCCACTCCTCGAGGATCTCGTCGGGCAGGACGGTGCCGTCCCGCAGGTAGCGCTGGCCACCGAGGTCGTAGTCGACCCGCTCGAAGGAGACGCCGGCCGCATCGATGACCTTCAGGCCCTCGGCGATGACATCGGGTCCGATGCCGTCGCCGCCCACGATGCCGATCTTGTGTTGCGCCATGACGACTCCCCTCGATTCGGGGTCCGAAACGCTCGGACCCGGCCGGAAACGGTAGCGGCGACCCACCCGGCTCAAGCCCGTGGCGCAACGTCCCGATACCGGGGACAGGAGAACGATGATGGCTTCCCAGGGACCCAAACTGATCCAACGCGACAACGTCCCCGTGTCGTGGTTGCAGGCCGAAGAGGCGTCGGGCACGTTCAGCGACGATCGCCCGCTCGACCGTGGCTCGCGGAACCGGATGCCGTCGCGGGACAAGCTCGACGGCTTCTCGGCGGGTGTGCTCTCGATCCTCGTCATGACGATCTCGGTGATCGGCTGGTCGTGGGCGCAGCTCACCGACGTGTTCGACTCGCCGTGGCCGGCACCGGCGATCGGGGTGGCCCTCGCCATCGCGATCCGCATCGGCGGTGGTGCGGTCGACGCCAGCTCACAGGCCGTGATGTCGGCCTTCGCCTACCTGTTCGTGCTGGTGGTGACCACCGGCTTCGTCGTGTGGCGTGATGCCACGAGCCTCTACGGCGACGACATCGGCGCGGCCGCGCTCGACGCCGAGATCATGAACCGGTTCCTCACCGAACCGATGGTGGTGCTCGCCTGGTTGTGCGGCATGGTCGCGGCCTTCGGCACCTCGCTCCTGCTCGGTCGCCGCTGAGCGGATCGCCCGGGCCCGACCGTCACGGACGGCCCGGATAGTCTGAGCGGATGGCCAACCAGCTCTCGCGCGACGCGTTCGACCGGCTCCAGTCGGAGTACGACGACCTCACGACCCGCGGCCGGATCGAGATCGCCCAGAAGATCGAAGAAGCCCGGGCCCTCGGCGACCTCTCGGAGAACGGCGACTACCACGCCGCCAAGGAGGAGCAGGGCAAGATGGAGGGCCGCATCGCCCAACTCGGTCGCCTGCTCGAAGACGCCGAGATCGTCGACGCCGAGGGTGGCGACACCTCCGCCGTGGCCGCCGGCTGCATCGTCACCATCCGCTACGAGGGCGACGACGAGGACGAGACCGAGTCGTACCTGCTCGGCTCGATCGAGGAGCGCCGCGACGACGTCACCGTGATGTCACCGGGCTCCCCCATGGGCCAGGCCCTCATCGGTTCGGGTGTCGGCGACACGGTGGCCTACGAGGCCCCCGGCGGCGAGCTGCGGGTGACGATCGTCGCCATCGACCGCTGAGCATCACCCGCCCGTGACGGGCGAGTGGGTCCGGGCCGACGGCGTGCGCCGCCGACCCGGTCGGACCACGGTGATCAGACGGCCGCCGGCTTCTTCGAGCGGGGGCCTTCGCCGCGCCCGGTGATCAGGTTCCAGATCGTGCCGCCGAACCAGTCGAACGCGATGTAGAAGAACGGGAAGGCGATCAGCACCAGCACGGTCGAGCTCAGCAGCCCGAACATGATGGTGAACGACAGCGCCTCCCAGAACGGGTCGGAGATGGCGAGCGGCGCCAGGCCGACGATCGTGGTGATCGTGGTGGCCACCAGCGGCCGGAACCGCAGGCGCACCGCCTCGCCGATGGCCTCGCTCCGGGAGTGACCGGCCCGACGTGCCTGGTTGGCGGCATCGGTGAGCAGGATCGTGTTGTTCACCACGATGCCGAGCAGACCGGTGAAGCCGATCATGAAGAAGAAGCTGATCGGGTTGTCGCTGAGCGACAGGGCCGTGAACGCACCGAAGAGGCTGAACGGGATCGCGAGGATCACGAGGAACGGCTTCACGATCGAGCGGAACTGCAGCACGAGCAGCACCGACATCAGCACCAGCGCCAACAGGTAGAGCGACTGGGTGTTGGCGAAGTCCTCGGCGTTGTCCGACTCCTGGCCGTAGTCGAACGCGAGGCTCACGGCGCCCTCGCCGCGGACCTCGGCCGGGTACCGCTCGGTGACGAGCGCCTCGGTCGCCTCGAGCAGTGCCGTGGTGTCCTCGGCGTCGAAGCGGGCCCGGACCTCGACGATGCGCACACCGTCGTAACGGACGACGGAGCCGGCGGTCGAGATCACCGTCTCGACGATCGGCTCGGTCTCGCCGTTGGTCCGGGTGACCGTCGCACCCGAGAGTTCGTCGGCCAGGGCGGCGGCGAAGGCCTCGGCCGCGGCCGGGTCGTCGGAGGAGATCTGGGTGGCCCACGGGAAGTCCTCGGCGGGCGGGCCGTTGTCGACCTGGCTCACGGTGACTCGGGAGCCCTCCAGCCCGGCGAGGTTCTCCTCGATGCCGGTCACGAAGTCCTTCACCGTGGGGTCACGGTCCTGGAAGGGCGTGAGGTCGATGAGGACGTTGGCCTCCCGCTCGGACGAGAAGTAGTAGTTCACCCCGACGAGGTCCTCGCCGACGGCGTCGACGATCGCCGAATCGATCTCGTCGGAACGTTCCTTGGCCTGATCGAGCGTGGTGCCCGGATCGAACTCGGCCACCACGAAGATCTGGTTGGTGTCCTTGGCGGGCGGGAAGATGTTGAACGACAGGCCACCGGCCACGGCGAACGCGGCCACGACGAAGCCCAGTGCGACGACCACGGCACCGACGCCGACGATGGAGCCGGCGACCCGATTGCGGCCGGGCAACGAGGCGATCGAGCCGAGCCCCTCGGCGGCCTTGCGCTGGAGCCCCACGAGCGGGTTGCGGTTCGGGCCACCGGCCAGGATGAAGATCCCCGACAGTGCCGAGATCAGCACGATCGACAGCACGAACGACACGAGCAGGGCGACGATCACCGTGATCGGCATGATGCGGATGAACTCGCCGAGGATGCCCGTGACGAACAGCAGCGGGAAGAACACGAGCACGGTGGTGAGCGTTCCCGAGAACGATGCATAGCCGACCCGGTCGATGGCGAGCCGGACCGCGTCGACGGGGCCGTCGGCTTCGTCGGCGTTGGCCACGATGGCCTCGGAGATGACCACGGCGTCGTCGACCAGCAGACCGAGTGTGAGGATCAGGGCGAAGAGCGAGATCGTGTTCAGCGAGACGCCGAAGATCCACAGCAGGATGAACGCCACGGCGAGCACCGTCACCATGAACAGTGCCGTGACCGTGGCCACCCGCCAGCCGATGAGCAGGAACGACACGACGGCGACGGCGAGCAGACCGGTGAGCAGGTTGCCCTGGAGCGACGAGATCTGGGTCCGGATCCCGGGAGAGAAGTCGGCCGAGATCCGGGCGTCGACCCCGTCGGGCAGGACCGCCCCGTCGAGCACGTCGGCGACGGCGTCGGAGGTGCCGAGGGCGTCGAGACCGGAGTCGGCGTTCTTCGCCACACCGATGATGACCGCGTCGCCGAACGGCGCGGACAGCTGCGTCACGTCGCCGTCGAAGCCGAACCACTCGTTCGTCACGGCGTTGCGACTGAAGCCGGTCTCCCGGATCACCGACTGACCGGTGGCCGGGTCGATGGCCTCGGTGAACGGCGCGATCACCTCGACCTCGGCGGTGGCGTCGAGCACGGCGATGGTGTCGGCCACCTCGTCGGCCAGGGCCTGGAGCTCCTCGGTCGGGATGTCGGCGGTGTCGTCGACCACCGACACGAGCAGGTCGAACCGGTTGAGGAACGAGGCCGCGTTGACCGGGTTGATGGAGACGTCGGCGGCGTCGGGCAGGTCGACGTCGAGAGCCCGCAGGGCCGCCACACCGTCGTCGGAGGTGAACGACTGGTCGAACTCGACGAACACGGTGACGAAGTCGTCACTGGCGAACGACTGGACCCGCTGCACACCGTCGACGTCGAGGTAGGCCTCGGCGAGGGGCTGTGCGACGTCGGCATCGACCTGATCGGCGTCGCCGACGAAGTACGGCCCGGTGACGAGCGCGAACGGGGTGTTGATCGGCGGGAAACCCTCGCGGGGCAGGGCCGAGAAGTAGGCGAACCCACCGAGCAGCAGCAGCGACGCCCAGACGACCATCACGGCCTTCCAGTTGCGGGCCGACGCCATGGCGAGACGGGTGATCGGGTTCGACGAGGAGACGACGTCGTCCGACGTCATCGAGGAGTCAGCGGGGGGCATATCCGGACGGTAACCAACGCCCGGAAACCGCGAAGAGCCGTGTGACTGAATTCGCTCGATCGATCGAGCGATCAGCTCAGACGAGCTGTTCGAGCGCCCGGGCCGCCTGCTGCACCGACGGCCCGAACCGGCCCCGTGGGTCCCGGGTCATGCGATCGATCGGGCCCGACACCGAGATGGCGGCGATGACCCGTCCGGCCGGGTCCCGCACGGCGGCCGAGACCGACGCGACGCCGGGTTCACGCTCCTCGACCGAACCGACCAGATCGGCGTCGTCGCGCAGGACCGCGGCGGCGGAGCCGGCGTCCATCGACAACGCCGCGCCGACCGGCACGATGGTCCGGAGCCCGTGCTGGGATTCCGCACCGGCGACACAGCGCCGGATGGAACGCTCCCGGACGTAGAGCTGGGTCGACTCGCCGGTGCGATCCCGCAGGCGGTCGAGCACCGGACCAGCCTGGGCGGCGAGCGGTAGGCGCTGTTCGGCCAGTCGCCCGAGTCCGATGAACGAGGGGCCGAGCTCGAAACGGCCGTGCTCGTCACGGCGGAGTGCGCCGTGCTTCTCCAGCGCGGTGGCGAGGCGATGACAGGTGGCGCGCTGGATGCCCGTGTCGGTCACGAGATCGGCGAGCGTCCGCGGCTCGGCCTCGATCGCGCGCACGATGGCCATCGCCTTGTCGATGACCCCGACACCGCTTACGCTCAGGTCCATCCCGTGAGCGTACAGTCTCACGATGTGGACGGCTTCGGGTTTCCGGGCGACGGAACCCGACCGGCCGATCCACCACTGTTCTCCGCTCATCCTGCTCTCCGAGGAGTCCGACGATGTCCGACGCCCCCCGCACGCTGTCCCAGAAGGTCTGGGACGACCACGTGGTCCGATCCGCCGACGGTGAACCCGATCTGCTCTACATCGACCTCCACCTCGTGCACGAGGTGACCTCCCCCCAGGCCTTCGACGGGTTGCGACTGAACGGTCGAGCCGTGCGGCGCCCCGATCTCACCATCGCCACCGAGGACCACAACGTCCCCACCGAGGACATCGACAAGCCGATCGCCGACGAGATCAGCGCGAAGCAGGTCGACACGCTCCGCCAGAACACCGCCGAGTTCGGCATCACCCACTATCCGATGGGCGATCCCCGCCAGGGAATCGTGCACGTGATCGGCCCGGAGCAGGGCCTCACCCAACCCGGCATGACGGTGGTGTGCGGCGACTCCCACACCTCGACCCACGGTGCGTTCGGTGCATTGGCCTTCGGCATCGGCACCTCCGAGGTCGAGCACGTGCTCGCCACCCAGACCCTCCCCCAGCCGGCCCAGGAGACGATGGCGATCACCATCACCGGGGAACTTCCCGAGGGCTCGTCCGCCAAGGACGTGGTGCTCGCCGTGCTGCGTGAGTGCGGCACCGGCGGCGGCATCGGGGCCATCGCGGAGTTCCGCGGCCCGGTCATCGAGGCGCTCTCCATGGAAGGCCGGATGACGGTCTGCAACATGTCGATCGAGTTCGGCGCCAAGGCCGGCCTGATCGCTCCGGACGAGACGACCTTCGCCTACCTGAAGGACAAGCCCAACGCCCCGAAGGGCGCCGATTGGGACGCGGCCGTCGCCGCCTGGCGTGAGCTGCGCACCGACGAGGGCGCCACCTTCGATCGCGAGGTCGTGATCGAGGGCCACACCATCACCCCCCACGTCACCTGGGGCACCAACCCGGGTCAGGTCATCCCGCTCGCCGCCTCGGTGCCGTCGCCCGACGACTTCGACGACCCGGTGGCGAAGGACGCCGCCGGGCGCGCCCTCGACTACATGGGTCTCGAGGCCGGCACACCGATGCGTGAGGTCGCCGTCGACACCGTGTTCATCGGTTCGTGCACCAACTCACGCATCGAGGATCTCCGGGCCGCCGCCGCGGTGGCGAAGGGACGGACGGTCGCCGAGGGCATGCGCACCCTCGTCGTGCCCGGCTCGGGTCTGGTCAAGGCCCAGGCCGAGGCCGAGGGCCTCCACACCATCTTCACCGACGCCGGCTTCGACTGGCGGGAGCCGGGGTGCTCGATGTGCCTCGCCATGAACCCGGACAAGCTCGCCGAGGGCGAGCGCAGCGCCTCCACCTCCAACCGCAACTTCGAGGGCCGCCAGGGCCGGGGCGGGCGCACCCACCTCGTGTCACCCGAGGTCGCCGCCGCCACCGCCATCGCCGGCACGTTCGCCACCCCGGCCGACCTGGCCTGAGCACGAGAAGAACGAGAGAGAGAACCAGCCATGGACCCCGTGCACATCGTCTCCGGCACCGCCGTGCCGCTCGACCGCTCCGACGTCGACACCGACCAGATCATCCCGTCCGACTGGCTCAAGCGGGTGGAACGCACCGGCTTCGAGAAGGGCCTGTTCTCCGAGTGGCGGGACGACCCGGCCTTCGTGATGAACGACGAGGTCTACGCCGGCGCCAACATCCTCATCGGCGGCCCCAACTTCGGCACCGGCTCCAGCCGGGAGCACGCCGTGTGGGCCATCCAGCAGTACGGCTTCGCCGCGGTGATCTCGCCCCGATTCGGGCCGATCTTCAAGAACAACTGCACGAAGAACGGGCTCGTCGCCGTCGAGGTGACCCCGGAGGTCGGCGAGCAGCTCCTCAGGGCGGTCGAGGCCGACCCGGCCCTCGAGCTCACCGTCGACGTCGAGCGCCGCACCCTCGAGGCCCCCTCACTCGGGCTCGAGGTCTCCTTCGAGCTGAGCGACGCCGTGCAACACCGTTTCCTCAACGGACTCGACGACATCGGCCTCACCCTCGGCCACGCCGATGCCCTCGACAGCTTCGAGTCGGGTCGCCCGAGCTGGAAGCCCACGACGGCCTGACCCGGCACCGCGACATCCGGCGAGGGACCGATGTTGCGAACACATGACATCGCGATCGACGGGAACCAGCTCCGGCCGATGGAACGTCTGAGGAGACAGAACACTCCTCAGGAGGACCTGACGTGCCCACCACCCACTCCCCCGACAACCCGGCACCCCGCTCCCGCTGGCGGGGCCTCGCGGCCGCCGGCCTGAGCCTGGCGCTCGTCGCCGCGGCCTGCACCTCCGACGAGTCGGCCGGCAACGATCCGGACGACGGAACCACCCCCGTCACCGACCTCTCCGGTGACGACGTGATCCTGACCTCGGCGCTACTCACCTTCGACGGCTGCGGCGATCTCCTCGCCCATCTCAAGGCCGAAGCCCTCGAACGAGTCGGCCCGTGGGGCCTCGACCCGAACAACGGCTGGTGGGGCTTCGGCGATGTCGACGCCGAGGTCATGGAGATGGAGGAGGAGGCCATGTCGATGGACGACTCGGCCGACGCCGCCGCACCCACCACCACCCAGGCCGCCGCCGACACGAGCGGTGGCGAGGAAGGCCGTTCCGGCACCTCGGGCACCAACAACCAGGAGGCCGAGGTCGACGAGGCCGACCGGGTGAAGACCGACGGCGACCGCCTCATCGTGTCGGCCGGGAACACGCTCCAGGTCTTCGACATCACCGGCGGCATGGCCGAACTCGAACGGGAGATCCCCTTGCCCGACGAGGTGTGGGGCGGCGAGTTCTTCCTCTCCGGCGACACCCTGCTCGTGATGTCGAGTGGCTGGACCGAGACCCCGCTCGACGCTGCCTCCAGCATCGCCCGTCTGCCCTACGGCATGCAGACCGCCAAGCTCCTCGAGATCGACCTCGCCACCGGCGACACGGTCCGCACCCTCGACTTCGAGGGCTCGTACCTGTCGGCCCGGGAGATCGACGGCACGGTGCGTGTGGTGCTGAGCTCGCCCGTGCAGCGCTTCGGCTGGCTGTTCCCCTCCAACGAGGGCGCCAACGAGGCGGCCACCGAGTTCAACCGGGAACTGATCGAGGAGTCCACCATCGAGGACTGGCTCCCGACCTTCCGCATCACCGACGAAGGCGGCACGGTCGCCTCGGGCACCACCATCGACTGCGACCGGGTGCACGCACCGAACGACTTCGCCGGCTTCGGCATGGTGTCGGTGCTGTCGGTCGACATCGATCGCGGCCTCGAGGTGCTCGACGCCTCGGGTGTGGTCACCAACGGCCAGACGGTCTACGCCTCCCCGTCGCAGCTCGTGGTCGCCACGGCCCGCTGGCCCGAGATCGACCCGATGACGGGTGAGTTCCTCGGCGACGACGAGGGCTACCGCACCGATCTGCACAGCTTCGACATCTCCGACACGACCACCTCGGACTACCTCGCCTCCGGTTCGGTGCGGGGCTCGATGCTCAACCAGTTCTCCCTCAGCGAGCACAACGGCATCCTCCGGGTCGCCACCACCGACGGCGGCTGGTGGGGCCGGGGTGATCAGGTCTCGGAGAGCTTCGTGACCACCTTCGACACCGACGGTGATCAGCTCGTCCAGCTCGGCCAGGTCGGCGAGCTCGGCCTCGACGAGCGGATCTTCGCCGTCCGCTTCCTCGGCGACATCGCCTACGTGGTGACGTTCCGCCAGATCGATCCGCTCTACACGGTCGATCTCACCGATCCGGCGAACCCCGTGGTGCGGGGCGAGCTGAAGATCCCGGGCTTCTCCACCTACCTGCACCCGGTGGCCGACGGTCGCCTGATGGGTGTGGGCCAGGACGCCACCGATGAAGGCCGCACGCTCGGCACCCAGGTGTCGCTGTTCGACGTCGCCGACCTCGATGCCCCCACCCGCATCTCGACGCTCTCGTTCGACGGTGAGCCCGACGAGAACCGGGACTTCACCCGCTACTCCCCGATCGACTGGGACCACCGGGCCTTCACCTGGTGGAACGACGAGGCGTTCATCCCGACCTCGTGGTGGGGATGGGAGTTCGAGACCGGCGCCGAGGACAACGGCACCGAGGTGATCGTGGTCGGCATCGACGACGACACCCTCGTCGAGCGTGGTCGCCTCACCCATCCGGTCACCCGGTTCTGCGAGTCGGAGGAAGGACTCATCGTCGAGCCGCTGCCGGCCGTCGAGGAGACCGACAGCGTCTCGTCCGACGACGCCGAGGCCGAGTTCGTCGACGACCGGGGTGAGCCCGAGGAGTACGTCGAGGAGTGGTGCTGGAGCTACGCCGCCGAGATCATCCGGACCGTGATCGACGACGGCGTCGTCTACACGATCTCCGACTCGACCGTGGCCGCCTGGGATCTCGACACCCTCGAGGCCATCGGCGATCCCGTGGTGTTCAACACCCAGTTCTGATCCGGGCGGCGGTCACCCCCGCTCCTCGCACCGCCGGGTGACCGGGCCCATCGGGTCCGGGCCCGGCGGTGGCGCGTCCCGGCCAGGCCGGTCGCGACGACTACGGTTCGGCCATGGCCCAGGCGATGTCGGCGAACACCGGACGTGAGCTCGTGCGATTCGTCGTCGAGTCGTTGCAGACGCTCGTCGGCGGCTGGCTCGAGCGACGCCGCCCCGCCTGAGCGGGTCGGCGCAGCGATCAGGAGCGGCCGGGGCCGATCCGGTCGACGGAGAGGATCCCGGGCAGGTCGACGAGCTCGTCGATGATCACGTCGTCGACCGCGGTGTTGGTGGCGATCACCATCACGGCCGTCGAGACGTCCTCGGCCCGACCGACGCTCATGTCGTCGATGTTCACGAGCTCGCGACCGAGGATCGACGTGACGATGCCGATCATGCCCGGCCGGTCGTCGTTGCGGACGATCAGCAGATGATCCGAGATCGGCAGGTCGATGTGGTGATCGTCGATCCGCACGATGCGGGCCTCGTCACGCAGCCCGATCACGGTCGCCGACAGACGCCGGCCCCCGCCGATGATCGTCAGGCGGGCGACGTAGTCCCGCGGTGACGCCGAGCTCGACGGCACGAGATCGACGCCACGCTCGGCCAGGAGTGGTCCGGCGTTCACGTACGACACGGGGTCGGCCGTGTGGGTCGTGAGCATGCCCTTGGCCGCGGCGAGGGTGGCGAGCGAGTTGTCGAAGCCGCCGATCTCTCCTTCGAAGTCGAGCTCGACCTCGGCCGGCAGCTCGGTGAACAGCGCCCCGAAGAGCTCACCGAGCTTCTCGGCGAGCGGCAGGAACGGCTTCATCGGGCCCGCCACGTCGGCGGCGTCGATGTTGACGGCGAACGGCACGAACTCGCCGGCGAGGGCGAGGTTCACCTGCTCGGCGATGGTCTGGCCGGCCTTGTCCTGCGCCTCGTGCGTCGAGGCGCCGAGGTGCGGCGTGACGACGACGTTCGGCAGGTCGAACAGGGGCGAGTCGGTGCAGGGTTCGGTGACGAACACGTCGAGACCGGCGGCGGCGACCTTGCCGGAGCGCAGCGCGTCGGCGAGATCGGCCTCGTCGACGATCCCGCCGCGGGCGACGTTGATGATGCGAACGCCGTCCTTGCAACCGGCGAGGAAGTCGGTGCCGATGAGCCCGACGGTCTCGGGGGTCTTGGCGACGTGGACCGTGATGATGTCGGCACGGGCGGCGAGCTCGTCGAGGCTCATCAGCTCGACCGACATCTCCTTGGCCCGTTCGGGTGACACGAACGGATCGAAGCCGACGAGGTTGAGGCCGAACCCGAGGGCCCGCTCGGCGACGAGCTTGCCGATCCGGCCGAGTCCGATGATGCCGAGGGTCTTGCCCTGCAGCTCCATGCCGGTCCACTTCGAACGCTCCCACCGTCCGTCGACGAGGGCGGCGTGGGCCTGCGGGGTGTTGCGGGCCTGGGCGAGGATGAGCGCGAGGGTCTGTTCCGCGGCCGACACGATGTTCGACTGCGGCGCGTTGACCACCATCACGCCACGCTCGGTGGCCTCGGCCACGGCGACGTTGTCGAGCCCGACACCGGCACGGCCGACCACCTGGAGCCGATCGGCCGCGGCCAGTGCGGCGGCGTCGACCTGAGTGGCGGAGCGCACGATCAGCGCATCGGCACCGACGAGCGCCTCGGCGAGACCGGACGGGTCGAGCCCGAGCTGGACATCGACCTCGTGACCTGCGGATCGCAGGGTGTCGAGACCGGAGGGAGCGAGTTCTTCGGTGACCAGCACGCGTGCCATACCGACAAGGATGGCGAGCATCAACGCGGAGCCCAACAGTTCCCGCCTGACGAATACCGGTCGAACGTCACGTCGGGCAGCGATCGCCGGGCTCCGGGTGGGTCCGGGGCCGGCACTAACGTCCCGGCCGTCCCCGAACCCCGTGGAGCCCGTCGTGCCCGAGCCGACCACCAACGCCGATGTCGCCGTGATCGGCGCCGGACTGTCCGGACTCGTGGCCGCCACGCGGTTGCTCGACGAGGCACCGGGCACCAGCGTGACGATCCTCGACAAGGGCCGCAGCGTCGGGGGACGTCTCGCCACTCGCCGCATCGGTGAAGCCGTGCTCGACCACGGCGCACAGTTCTTCACGGTCCGCTCCGACGACTTCCGAGCCGCGGTCGACGAGTGGATCGCCGCAGGCGTCGTCGCCGAGTGGTGTCGCGGCTTCGGCGAGGCCGACGGCTACCCGCGCTACCGGACCGAGGGCGGGATGAACCGGCTCGCCAAGCACCTGGCCGCCGGCCTCGAGGGTCGGGCCACCATCGAGACCGCCGTGCGCGTCGAGCGGATCACGGACAACACCTCGGGCTTCGATGTCGTGGCCGGCGATCGCACGTGGGCGGCGGGTCGGGTCCTCGTGACCTCACCGGTGCCACAGACCGTCGATCTGCTCGATGCCGGCGGCGTGGCGGTGCCCGACGGCATCCGGGCGCTGCGCTACCACGCCGTCGTCGGCCTGCTCGCCACGCTCGACCGCTCCCCCGGCCTGCCCGGGCCCGGAGCGATCCAGCAGCCGGACGACCCGCAGTTCACCTTCATCGCCGACAACCAGGCCAAGGGCGTCTCACCCGTGCCGGCGATCACGTTCCACGGCGCCCACGCCTGGTCGGCCGAGGTCTACGACCAGCCGGACGACGAGCTGCTGCCCGTCCTGCTCGAGCGGGCGC
>JAHDBV010000075.1 GCA_020630195.1 Acidimicrobiales bacterium | reverse complement strand
GTCATCTCGTCGAACACCTCGGGCATCCCGCTGCGGGACATCACCGAGGGCATGAGCGATCAGCTCCGCCGCGACGTGGCCATCACCCACTTCTTCAATCCCGTGCAGGTCATGAAGCTGTTCGAGCTCGTGCCGGGTGAGGACACCGACGCCGAGGTGATCGACGCGTTCGCCGCCTTCGGTGCCGATCAGCTCGACAAGGGCGTCGTGCGAGCGAAGGACACGGTCAACTTCATCGGCAACCGCATCGGCTGTTTCTTCATGCTGTCGGGTCTCCACCTGGCCAAGCCGTTCCTGATGAACGGGATGAAGCAGGAGACCGTCGACGCGGTGCTCGGCAAGCCCGTCGGTCTGCCGCCCACCGGCCTCTACGGCCTGATCGACCTCATCGGTCTCGACGTCATGGAGCTCGTCGGCAAGAACCTCGCCGTCAACCTCCCCGACGGCGACATCGGCCACGCCTACACCGAGTTCCCCGAGGTGGAGCAGGCCATGCACGACCGCGGCCAGCTCGGTCGCAAGGCCCGGGCCCTCGGCGGGTTCGGCCGGGTGCAGAAGCTCGACGACGGCTCCAAGAAGAAGGAGACCTTCGACCTCATCGATCAGGAGTGGCGCGACGCCGTCGCCCCCGACCTCGAGGATGTGCCCGCCGATCTGGGCGAGGTCGTCTTCGCCGACTCGATGGCGGGCGAGCTGGCCTGGCAGGTCTTCGGCGGCACGCTCCGCTACGCCGCCGACCTGATCCCCGAGATCGCCGACGACGTGTTGAACATCGACAACGCCATCCGCTGGGGCTTCAACTGGGCCAAGGGTCCGTTCGAGATGCTCGATCACCTCGGCCCGGCCCGGGTCATCGAGCGCATCGAGGCCGAAGGCGGCGACGTGCCGGCGATGCTCGCCGTGCTCCGCGACGCGGGCGCCGAGACCTTCTACCGGGGTGAGGGCGACTCGCTCGAGTTCCTCGGCCTCGACGGCCAGTACCACTCGGCCTGAGGTCCCGCTCGTCGCGGGCGGGCCGTCCCGGCCCGCCCGGGGCGGATCAGAGCAGGGCCGCGAGCGCCTTGCGGACGGCCTTCGGGTCCTCGTGCATCATCATGTGGCCGGCGCCGGCGAGGTCGATCCGTTCGGCCGCCGGCACGGCCTCGAGCAGCTTGGCCGTGGCCCGGGGCGGCGTCATCTTGTCGGCCGAGCCGACGAGCACGGTCACCGGACAGGTGACGGCCGACGCCGCCGCGACGGCGCCCTGATAGGCGTTGCACGCGGCGAGGTCGTTGGCCAGCACCCCTGGCTCCGACCGCTCGATCAGGGCGCGCGAGCCGCCGGTCATCCAGAGACCGGGGGCGGGATTGAGGCCGAGCTTCGAGCCGGCGTCGTGGGACCAGCCCGACATCAGTGCCGCCGCGTGCGGCACGTCGTCGACGGCGGCGGCCAGCAGGTCGGGATGCACGGGCATGGCTCCGGCGGTGCCCATGAGGACGAGCCGGGCGACGAGGTCGGGTCGTGCCGCGGCCGCCTCGAGACCGATGAAGGTGCCCATCGAGTGGCCGATCACCACACAGGGTCCGGCGGCCAGCGCCTCGAGATAGTCGACGAGGAACGTCCCCATCGCCTCGACGGTGTCGATGGCGGGGCCTGGCGTCGCACCGTGGCCGGGCAGGTCGACGGCGACCGCGCGGACCCCGCGGGAGCCGAGGTAGCGGGTCTGGAGGTTCCAGACGGTGGCGTCCATCCCGGCGCCGTGGACGAGCACCACGACCTGGTCGTCGCGATCTCCCCAGGCGACACCGCCCGTGGCGCCGTGGACGGCGAGGCCGTTGACGTCGGTGATCATCGCTGGCTCGCCTTCAGTGCCTTGGCCAGATCCTCGACGATGTCGTCCGGATCCTCGAGCCCGACCGACAGACGGATCAGATCCTCCGAGATACCGGCGTCGAGCAGCTGCTGGGATGTGAGCTGGCCGTGGGTCGTCGACCCGGGGTGGATCACGAGGGTCTTGGCGTCACCCACGTTCGCGAGATGCGAGGCGAGCTTCACCGACTCGATGAACTTGCGGCCGGCTTCGCGGCCGCCCTTCACGCCGAACGACAGGATCGCTCCGCAGCCCTTCGGATGGAGGCGTTTCGCCAGCTCGTGATCGGGATGGTCGGCCACGCGCGGGTGCTTGACCCAACTCACGGCGTCATTGGCGGTGAGCATCTCGATCACGGCATCGGTGTTGGCCACGTGGCGCTGCATCCGCAACGGCAGGGTCTCGATGCCCTGGAGCAGGGTGAACGCGTTCTGCGGGCTCATCGACGCCCCGAAGTCACGCAGGCCCTCGGCCCGGGCCCGCTGGCCGAGGGCGGCGGGGCCGAACTCCTCGGCGAAGGAGATGCCGTGGTAGCCGTCGTAGGGCTCCACCAGGGTCGGGAAGCGGGGCGAACCGTCCTCCATGCGTGAGGCGGCCCAGTCGAAGCGACCACCGTCGACGAGCACCCCGCCGAGGGCGACGCCGTGGCCGCCGAGGAACTTCGTCACCGAGTGCATCACCACGTCGGCGCCGTGTCGGATCGGCTGGAACAGGTACGGCGTCGAGAACGTCGAGTCGATCACGAGCGGCAGGCCGTGGGCATGTGCGATCTCGGCGACGGCCGGCACGTCGAACACCTCGATACCCGGATTGCCGAGGGTCTCGCCGTACACGATCTTCGTGTTCGGCTGGATCGCCGCGGCGATCGCGTCGTGATCCCGTGGATCGACGAAGGTCGTGGTGATGCCGAACCGGGGGAAGGTGAGGCGCATCGCGTTGTACGACCCGCCATAGAGGTTCTTCGAGGCGACGATGTGGTCGCCGGCCGAGCAGATCGTGGCGACGGCCAGGTGCAGCGCCGCCGTGCCCGACGAGGTGGCGACCGCACCGACGCCACCTTCGAGTGCGGCCAGGCGCTCCTCGAGCACGGCCACCGTCGGGTTCGAGATCCGCGAGTAGATGTGGCCGGGCGCTTCGAGGTTGAACAGCGCTGCGGCTTCGTCGGTGTCGTCGAAGGTGTACGACGTCGTGTAGTAGATCGGCACGGCGCGGGCGCCGGTGCTCGGATCGGGACGCTGGCCGGCGTGCAGGCTCAGCGTGTCGAAGCGGTAGAGGTCGGGCTCGATCACGGCCCGGACCCTACTCCCGGGAGTGTGGTCGGATCCGCTCCCGGCCACCTCTCGGAACGCTCAGTCGAGCATCTCACGAGCGGGGAAGTCGGGGGTCGACGGCGCCCGTCGGTCGAAGCCGTTCGCGAGCATGAGCTGCTCGAACGCCACCCGCTCACGCCACTCGTCGGCATCGGTGAGATGCCGGTGGCGCCACATCATGCTCATCCAGGACTTCATCGAGGGCCGTGACGACATACGTCTCCGTCGGCCGGCGCGGTCGCGGAGATGAGTCAGAGGCGCGTCAGACATCGAGAATCTCCCCATCGGTCAGTTCCCCCGCCGGTGCCCGGTGTCGTGTGCCGGCTGCATCCGGGCGTGCGCGAGCCCGCCTGTGGTTCCGTCGGCCATTCGAGTCCCCTTCGTCCGGCGTCGCCTCCACTCTTCCCGTTCACCCGACGGTGGGCAAGCCTTCCGGCCCAGGACGAGGGGGTTCCGCCCATCGCCGGTGGGTGAGTCCGTCGGCCACCTTGGAGGTATGACCCGCTTCGATCGTCCCCGCATCGATCGTGCCCGACCGGCTCGTTCCGCCCGTGTCGGGCTGCTGCCCCTCGTGTTGGCCCTCGTGCTGTTCACGGCCGCGTGCGGCTCGTTGTCGTCTCAGCCCCTCGCTCGTCAGACCACGACGACCGAGGCCCCGACGACCACGACGACCGAAGCGACGACGACCACCGAGGCTCCCGCCTCCACCACCACGACGGTGGCCGAGTCGACGACGACGACCGAGTCGATGACCGGTGTCGACGCCGACGGCGACGGCACCCGGGATCAGCTGCCCGAGACGGGCCCGAACTCGATCCTGCTCGCGTCGGTGTTCGGCCTCACGCTGTTGCTCGGCGGCCGCCTCCTGCTCGACGGTGAGTCGTTCGTGCGTCGTCGTCTGGCCGTGCGTCGCAGCGTGATGCCGCCTCGCTGAATCCTCAGTCGAGTGCGAGCCAGGAGCCGACGAGGCCCCGCAGCCGCTCGATCCCCACACCCGAGTTCGACGACACCCACACGATGTCGCCCTTCTCGAGCTGACAGCCCTCGGCGAGATCACGCTTGCGTCGTTCCCGCTTGGACGACTTGACCTTGTCGTGCTTCGTGGCGACCACGGTGTGGGGGATCTCGTGGGAGCGGAGCCAGTCGAGCATGTCCCGGTCGAGCTCGGTGGGGCCGACGAGCCCGTCGACCAGCACCACGACCATCTCGAGCGACTCACGCTCGAGGAGGTAGTCCTCGATCATGTCGGCCCAGCCGGCCCGCTCGGTCTTGGACGCCTTGGCGTAGCCGTAGCCGGGCAGATCCATCACGGCGCCGCCGTCGGCGAGGGCGAACAGGTTGAGCAGGCGCGTCCGTCCGGGAGTGTTCGACACCCGGGCGAGGGCCTTGCGATTGGCGAGGGCGTTGATCAGTGACGACTTGCCGACGTTCGACCGGCCGACGATCGCGATCTCGACGGCGGTCTCGGGAAGGCGTTCCACACGATCGGCCGACGTGACGAAGTCGAGTCGGAGTGGTGCGGCCATGGGAACGACGCTACCAACCACAATCACCCACGCTGAGTGGGGAGTTCGACACGCTCTGTGGGTAGGTCCTCTCTCCGGTGGGCACTCGACCGCTCGGGACACTGGTGGGTATGCGTGTTCTGGTCACCGGCGGTTGTGGCTTCATCGGCTCCCATCAGGTCGTCGCGCTCCTCGACGCGGGCCACGACGTGGTGGTCCTCGACGACCTCTCGAACTCGTCGCTCGACGCCATCGACGGTGTCGCGGCCATCTGCGGGCGCCCGCCCGAGGTGATCGTCGGCGACGTCCGCGAACCAGCGGTCGTGCGCGGCGCCCTCGCCGGGTGTGACGCCGTCATCCACTTCGCCGCCAAGAAACACGTCCCCGAATCGACCGTGCTCGCACGGGAGTACCACGACGTCAACGTCGGTGGTCTGCTCGCCCTGATCCAGGCCGCCGCGGAGCTCGGGGTGTACCGGCTCGTCTACAGCTCGTCCGGTTCGGTCTACGGCGACGGGCTCGACCGCCCCATTCCCGAGACGACGACGCCCGCCCCCACCAATCCCTACTCCCGCACGAAGCTGATGGGGGAGTGGATCCTCGCCGATCTGGCCGCTGCGGAGCCGCAGTGGGAGATCACCGCCCTGCGGTACTTCAACCCCGCGGGCGCCCATCCGAGCGGGCTGATCGGGGAAGACCCGATCGGCCCGCCGTCCAACCTGTTGCCGATCCTGCTCGACGTCGCCGAACGTCGAGCGGCCACGGTGACCATCGCCGGCGACGACTTCGCCACCCCCGACGGCACCGGCGTACGGGACTACGTGCACGTGATGGACGTGGCCGACGCCCACCTCGCCGCACTCGACCGATCCGCACCCGGGTTCCGGGTGCTCAACATCGGTCGCGGCGTACCCACCTCGGTGATGGATCTGCTCGGCGCCGTCGAACGCACCGTCGGTCGGCGACTCGCCCGCCGCGTCGGGCCCCGCCGCCCGGGTGACGTGGCCTTCCTCACCGCCGACCCGACCCTCGCCGAGGAGGTGCTCGGCCTCGCCGCGCACCGCTCGCTCGACCGGATCTGCGCCGACGGCTGGAACCGCCGTCTCGTCGCCCGCACGGACGGCGACCACGAACGAACGGAGGCGGGCTGATGGCCCTGCTCGAACACCCCACCGCCGGTTCGGTCTCGGCCCGGAGCTGGCTCGGCGAAGTCGAGCAGCGCGCATCGGTCGCCGAACGCACCCGCCGAGACCTCGACCTCGCCGGCTATCTCGCCGTGCTCCGCCGCCGCTGGTGGGTCATCGCCGCGATGTTGGTGCTCGGCGTGGCCCTGGCGCTCGCGTCGGTGCTGCTCCGCACCCCGGTGTTCGAGGCCGAGAGCCGGGTGCTGCTGGCACCGACCGCCGCCCAGGAAGCGGCGAGTGGCTCCGAGAACCCGTTCGCCCTCACCCGCGAGGTCGCCAACGAGCTGACCCTCGCACAGGGCGACGCCACGATCGAGGGGTGGGCCGCCCGGATCGGCGTGTCCGACCTCGCCGACCTCCCCGACGGCGACGTCATCGCCGACGACCGGACCGACGTGTTGACCTTCGTCGTGCGGAGCGAGTCCGCCGCCGACGCGGCGATCGCCGCGGACGCCTGGGCCGACGCCTACATCGAGGCACACGAGGATCGTTCGACCCGATCGATCGTCGGCGCGCTCGCCGGACTCGAAGCCGACCTCGCCGACCTGCGTGTCGAGCGTGACGAGCTGCGGGCGCCGCTGGTGGCACTCGAGGCGGAGCGGGCCGACGCCCTCACCGACGAGGGCCGGGCCCGCATCGACGCCGAGATCCGTGCGGCCGAGGCGGTCATCGCGGCCGACCTCCGGGTGCTCGATGCCCGCATCGGGCGCGTGGTCGAGCGGCTCGCCGACACCGAGTTCAACGGCGACCTCGCCCTGGTCGGAGCGGTGCAGCCGCTGCAGCGGGCCGTCGAACCACTCGCTCCGCTCGGGTCGTCGTTGCCGACCACCCTCGTGGGTGCGGCGGCCATCGCCCTCGTGCTGGGCATCGCCGCCGCGATGGCGGTCGACAACCTCGACCAACGCATCGTCACGCTCGACGACATCGAGCAGCTCGGGATCCAGGTGCTGGGTGCCGTGCCGGCGGCTCCGAAGAAGGGGGACGTCGGCGAACTCGGCACGATCACGCTCCGCTCGCCCGACCATCCGATCGCGGACGCCTATCAGTCGATCCGCACCGCGCTCCAGTTCGTCGCCGTGGGTGGTGGGGTCGAGACGATCCTCGTCACGAGCCCGAGTGAGGGCGACGGCAAGTCGACCACCGCACTCAACGTCGCCGCGTCACTCGCGCAGGTGGGGCGACGCGTCGTACTCGCCGATGCGGATCTCCGCCGCCCACGCATCCACGACCTCCTCGACTCCCCGCAGGAGCCGGGACTGACCGATCTGTTCCTCGCCCGACGGCCCGTCGACGAGATCGCCCTCTCCGGCGATCTGCTGCCCGATCGCCTGCTCGCGATCCCGGCCGGCACCCGGCCACCGAACCCGGCGTCGTTCCTGTCGTCGCAGGGCTTCGAGGCGCTCGTCGAGGGTCTCCGGAGCGCCGCCGACATCGTCGTGTTCGACGCACCGCCCATCCTCCCGGTCGCCGACGCGAAGGCCGTCGCTCCGCTCGTCGACGGCGTCGTCCTCTGCGTGCGGGCCGGACGGACCTCACGTCCCGAACTCGTCGGTGCCGTCGATGCGGTCGAGGCGAGTGGCGGCCGATTGCTCGGGGTCCTGCTCGTGGGCGCCAAGGCCTCCGCCATTGGGTACGGCCCCTCCTATGCGGCCTAGTCCGATCGGACGGTGACGAGGCACACCACCTCAAGTCACCCAGCGTGGGGGATCCCTACGTTGAGTGATGTGAGTGTGTCCGCTCTGAACGGCCTCGTCGGCCCCGGAGCGCACCGAGGGAGCAACTGATGGCGCAGATCTGGGTCGACCCCATGGGGCGACTGGACGTCGAACGAACCGAAGCGAGCGACGGCCGGACGATCGGTCCGGTCGACGTCGATGGTCACTGGCTGGCCGACGCCCGTGCCGCCGGCGCCGCACGTCGGCGTCGCGTCACGAACCCGGCCGTCCGCGGCCTCGACCTCGTGGTGGCCTCGTCGATCTCGGTGGTCGCACTGCCGGCCATGGCGGCCGTCGCCGTCGCCTCGCTCGTGTTCGATCGCGGGCCGGTGCTGTTCCGCCAGCCTCGGGTCGGCCGAGACGGTCGGATCTTCGGCTGTCTGAAGTTCCGCACGATGCGGGTCGACGCCGAGGCCGCGCTGGCGTCGGTGCTCCGCGATCCCGTCCTCGCCGACGAGTGGGCCCGGACCCAGAAGCTCCAGGACGACCCGCGTGTGACCCGCCTCGGCGCCGTCCTGCGACGGCTCGACCTCGACGAACTCCCGCAGCTCTGGAACGTGCTACGTGGTGACATGAGCCTGGTCGGCCCCCGACCGGTCGTCATCGCCGAAGCCGAACGCTACGGCGCCGACCTCGCCGAGGTCCTCAGCGTCCGTCCCGGACTGACCGGTGCCTGGCAGGTCAGCGGCCGCAACGCCGTCGCCTATCCCGACCGCATCCAACTCGACCTCGACTACGTGCGGAACCGTTCGATCCGCGGCGATCTGCGGATCCTGCTCGACACCGTCTCGGTCGTGGTCCGGCCGCCCGCGTGATCGTCGCCGCCGTCCTGCTCGGCTCGTGGGCCGTGTGGCTCGTGGCCCTGGCGCGCACGTCGTGGAACGTCGGCTCCGTCGCGACCCTGACGATCGCGATCGCCGGCCTCGACCTCGTCATCCGGCCCACCGAACTCGCCCTCGGTCTCGATCGGCCCTTCCCGGACGAGCTCTGGCAGGGCTCGGAGTGGCTCGGATCGCTGGTCCGGGCCCAGCTCGCCGTCGTCGTCTGGATCGTCGCACTCCTCGTCGGCCGGTCGCTCGTCGAACCGTTCCGGGCGGTGCGGGCGCCTCGGCGCCTGCTTCCCGACACCGATCGAGCGGGGTGGCTCGCCGCCCTCATGGCCGCCCTCGGCGTCGCCGCCGTCCTGCCATTGTGGATCCGGTTCGGACCCACCGGCCTGGCGGCGGTCGCGAAGAGCCAGACCGTCGATCTCCCTCTCGTTCTCCGGTTCCCCGCGGTCGGTGCCGCCTACCTCGGCGCTGCTGTGGCCACCGACCGTGTTCTCCGACGACGCCGTGGTCTGCACGCGCCGTCTCCCGTCGTGCCCGCGACGGCGTATCTCCTCGGCGCGCTGGTCTCGTTCAGCTGGGGAGCCCGCGATGCGGCGGTGTTCGCACTGCTCGTCGTCCCGGTCGTCGCCTTCGCCGGTGAGCGTCGCCTCACCTCCGACGCGCTGCGTCGGCTCCGTCGTCGTATGCCGGCACTCGTGCTCGGCGCGCTGCTGATCGTCGGTGTCGGTCTCGGCCTGCGGTCGGTGCGCGATCAGGCCATCGCCGGTCGTTCGCTCATCGAGACCGAGACCTCGACGCTGCGCCAGGTCGCGGTCGCGACCAACCACACCCGCTACGACGCCTTCCTGTTGGTGATGGCCGACGCCGAGCATCTCGAGCGGCCGGGCCTCGGCGAGGCCGTCGACGACGCCGTCTCCGTCGTGCCGTTGGTGGGCGGTGCGCCCGTGGAGCTTCCGGCCCGGACCATCGCCGCGGCGTATGTCGACGGGCGGCGCAACGGTTGGCCGCTCACGGCCGTCGGCGACTGGTGGTATCTCGCCGGACCGGTCGGTGTGGTCGTCGGTGGGCTGATCTCCGGTGTCGTCGTCGGCCTGTTCGATCGTGTCCTCGCCGGTCTGGATCCCTCGCGCCGTGCCGTCGGGCTGGCCCTCGCCGTGTTGTGGGTGACCACCGTCGCCAGCCCGGGCGGCTGGGCCATCGGCACCCCGGCCCGTTTCCGCTCGCTGTTCCTGCTCCCCGTCGTGCTCCTCGTGCTCGCCGACCGGTTGGCACCGGCCACGCGCTCGACCACCGCGTCGGGACGACCCACGACCTGGGAGGTGGTCGCATGACGACCTCGACGCCCGACCCGCGCGGTGGGTGGATGCCCGCCCTCGGCTGGACCTCGTTGTCGCAGGTCGCGACGATCGTCGGCGGCGTCACCGGCACCGTGCTCGGTGCCCGGGTCCTCTCGCCGGAGGACTTCGCGGCGATCGGCTTCGCCATCACCGCGGCCGGCTTCCTCACCATGGCCGGATCGCTCGGGCTCGGCCCAGCGATCATCGCCCACGCCAGCCGCGCCTCCGGGCGTCCGCGGCCCGAGGTCGTCGCCGGGCAGCTCGCCGCGGCGCTGCTCTGCTCGCTGCTCGTCGCCGTCGGTTGGTCGGCCGTCGTCGGGCCCGTCGTGGCTCCCGACGGCACCGGTCGTCCACTCGTCGTCGCCACCCTGCTGCTCGCCCTCGCCGGTCTCGCGTCGACCGCCGCCGACGCCGCGGCCCGCGCCGGCCGGCATTTCCGATTGGCCGCGTTCGTCGGTCCGGCCGTGCGCCGGGTCGCCGTGGTCGGTGTCCTGGCCCTCGTCGCGCCCAGGGGGACCTCGGCCGCCGCGCTCATCGGGATCGTGGCGCTCGTCGAGGCCGTCGTCGGCGTCGCCGGTCTGCTCCGTGCGCTCGGTGCGGCGCCGATGCCGTCGAACGCGCCGCTCGGCCCGGCGCTTCGCCGTGGGTCGGTCTTCGTGACACCCACGATCGTGTCGGTGCTCGTCCCCCAGGGCGTGGTGTGGTTGGCCGCGGCATCGACGACCGATCTCGAGCTCGGCCGGCTCTTCGTCGCCACCCAGCTCGGTCTGCTGTTCTCCGTCCCGAAGGTCGTCGGAGGTCGCGTGATCGGGCCGATGGTCGCCGCCTCGGACACGGCCGACCTGCGAGCCCTCGAGGCACCCGCCCGCCGGGTCGCCAACCTCTCGGTCCTGCTCGGCGTCGTCGGTCTCGTGGGGCTGTGGCTCCTCGGGCCGATCGTGCTGCCGCAGGTCTTCGGACCGGTCGGTGAGGACGTGACGATCCTCGCCGTGCTGATCGGTGCCGGCCAGATCGGCTCGATCGCGGTCGGTCTCGCCGGCCAGGTCCTCCCCAACGCCGGACTCCAGGTCCGCTACGCCCGGGCCAACGCGCTCGCCGTGATCGCCTATGCCGTGCTCGTCCCGATCGTCGCGGCCGGTGCCGGGGTGGTGGCACTGGCCGTCGTCGCCGCGGTGGTGCCGCTCGTGCTGCACCTCTGGATGGCCCTCGAGGCATCCCGTCGCCTCGACCTCCGACTCTGGGTGGGCCGTGCTCGCCCGCAGCGCGCCGCCGGCCCGGCGAGCATCGCCTTCTTCGACGTCCGCCACGACGAGGTCTACGGCGCCCAGGAGAACATGCTGCTCCTCGCCGAGCAGGTGCAGGCGGCCGGACACCCCGTGCTCGTGCCCGTGACCGCCGAGGGTCGCCTCGCCGATTCGGCCCGGGAGCGCGGGTTGCCCGTCGTGGTGGTCCCGGCGCCCGAGCCGCTCCGCCGCTTCGAGGGTGGTGTCTTCCGTGGCGGAGTGCTGGGTCGCCTCCGGGTCGCCGTCGCCCTGCTCACCTACAACCGCGACTTCGCGAACGAGATGCGTCGCCAGCGCGTCGACGTCGTGTTCGCCTGCGCCGTGCGCCCGGCCCTCAGCCTCATGTGGACCCGGCGGATCACCCGGATCCCCGTCGTGTTGTTCGCCCAGAACTCCATTCCGCTCGGTCGGTTCGCCGCACTCGCCGCGGGCACCGCCGACCGCATCGGCCTGATCGGCGAGGGAGCTCGACCCACGTTCCCCGAGCGGACCCGCCGCCGACACGCCGACCGGTTCCGACCGTTGCCGTCCGGCCGTTCGTTCGACGCCTACCCGATCGGCCCGATGCGCCCCACCGCGGCGACCGCACCCCTCCAGGTGACCACGGTCTGCTCGGTGACCGAACGCAAGGGTGTGCACCACCTGCTCGACGCCGTGGCCGAACTGCGCGCCGAGGGCCTCGATCTGCACCTGACCGTGGTGGGTGGCACGAACGGCGAGGCGTCCGAGGCCTACCGGGCCCAACTGCTCGACACCGCACTCGACGCCAACGTGCCGCTGACCATCACCGGGTTCCGTGACGACGTCGTGCCCTACCTGCATCGCACCGACCTGATGGTGCTCGCTTCGGCCGACGAGGGACTCCCCGGTGTGTTGCTCGAGGCCATGGCCACCGGTCGGGCCTGTGTCACCACCCGGGCGGGTTCCGCCGGTGAGCTCGTCGAACGTTGCGGCGCCGGCATGGCCGTCGACGTCGGTGATCAGGCCGCCCTCGTCGCCGCGATGCGTGCGTTGCTGGTCGACCCCGGTCGCCGGCTCGACCACGCCCGGCGCGGCGCCGACGCGGTGCGCCGGCACTACAGCCTCACGGCCTTCCGCGATCACTTCTTCCGGATCCTCGACGAACTCGTCGAGCCCGCACCCACCGCCACCCGATCGCCCTCGGAGGAGGTCCTCACCTCATGAGTACTCGCACCCGACTCAAGGTCCTGCTGGTGACCGAAGCCTGTGCCACCGGGGTCGGACGCCATGTCCTCGATCTCGCCGAAGGCTTGATCGAGCGTGGCGACCGGGTCGACCTCGCCTACGGCCGCGGCCGGATGTCCGACTCGTTCGATCGACGGCGCCGGTCGATCGCCTTCGGTCGCCAGTTCGTGATCGACGACGGGGTCATGGGCGTCGACGATCTGCTCACCGCCCGTCGGCTCCGTCGACTCCAGCGACGCCACGGCTACGACGTGGTCCACGCCCATGCCGCCCGGGCCGGGCTCATGGTCCGTGCCGCAGGCCTCCGGGGCCCGACGGTCGCCTACACCCCCCACGCCCTGATCACCCAGGCCGCGGGGGCACGCCCGGCGGCGGAGCTCCGGGCCTACGGCGCGCTCGAGCGAGCACTCAGCCGTCGCACCGACCTGCTCGTGCACGTGTCGGAGTCCGAAGCCGAGCACGGCCGCTCCCAGGGGTTGGCCCCACGGCGGCGGGTGGTGATCCCCAACGGGATCGATCCGGTCGACGCTCCCCACCCGGTCGATGCCCGGATCACCCTCGATCTCCCGCTCACCGGTCCCGTCGTCGGGTTCGTCGGTCGCCTCACCCGGCAGAAGGGTGTGGATCTGCTGCTGCATGCCTGGGCCCGGGTCGTCGCGGCCGAGCCCGACGCGGTGCTCGTCCTCGTCGGTGACGGTCCGGAACGCGAGACGCTGCTCACGCTCGCCGATCGCCTCGAACTCGGCCGATCCGTCCGGTTCGTCGGCGAACGATCCGGCGTCGCGGCGATGCCCGCCTTCGACGTGTTCTGCCTGCCGAGCCGCTACGAGGGATTCCCCTACGTGCTGCTCGAGGCCATGCAGCTCGGCATCCCCGTGGTGACCACGACGGGCGCCGGCGCCGAACAACTCCTCGTCCGCGGCGAGGGCCATCGTCATCCCGCGGAGCGGATCGGTGGTGCGGTCGTCCGCCCGGCGAGTGGACCGCTCGCCGATCGCCTCATCTCGCTCTGCGCCGACGAGCTCGGCCGCTACCGGTGCGCCCTCGACGCACGCAGCGCCGTCGCCCCGTTCACGATCGACCGGATGGTCGACGACACCCGACTCGCGTACCTCGATGGAGCGCCGTCGACTCCACGCCGTCACCAGGAGGTGGCATGAACCCCAACCTGCTCATCATCGGAGCCGCCCGCTCCGCCACGACCGCCATCGCCTTCGCACTCGACGAGCACCCCGACGTCGCGCTGTGTCAGCCGAAGGAGGTCCACTTCCTCGCGTTCGGTGCCGAGGGGCCGAACTTCCGCGGACCCGGTGACGAGGAGAAGTTCAACCGCATCCTCGTGCGCGACGCCGACCGATACCACGAGCTCTGGCAGCCCTCGCCGGCACGGTGGCGTGTCGACGCGTCGGTCTCGACCCTCTACCGGCCCGAGGCGTCGCTCGCCGCCATCGCCGAACACGTCGATCCCGACGCCAAGGCCATCTGCCTGCTCCGTGAACCCGCGGCCCGTGCCCGCAGCGCCTACCGCTACCTCGCCGGCGCCGGCTACGAGGAGGCGCCGTCGTTCGCCGCCGGGCTGGCGCTCGAGGACGAGCGCATCGCCGCCGGTTACCACCACCTCTGGCACTACCGGGCGATGTCCCGCTACGCCGAGCAGCTCCCCGCGTTCGTCGAGGCGTTCGGTGATCGACTCTTCGTCGGGGTCACCGAGGAACTCACCTCCGACCCCGAGGGCTTCTCGGCCCGTCTCGGCGAGTTCCTCGAGCTCGACTCGTCGACCCCCCTCGATCTCAGCGTGGGGTTCAACCGTGGAGGCGAACCGCGCAGCGGTGTCGTCGCCGGTGCCACCCGCTTCATCGCCGAACGCCCCGCCGCGAAGGAAGCGGTGCTCCGGGTGATCGGGCGTCGCGGCGTCGAACGGATCAACAACGTCAACCGACGGCGGGCCGACGTCGACCCCGCGGAGCTCGCCCTCCGCGCTGAGTTCGCCGCCGATGTCGACTACGTCGAGCAGCTCCTCGGTCGGTCGATCCCCACCTGGCACGCACGCTCGGAGGCCCTCGCCGCCTGAGGGCCACCGCGGCGTTGGCGCCCGCGCTCGACCGCCGAGTACGTTCGCTCATAGAACGCACTCGAGATCGACGGGTGCGTCGCGCCGACGAAGGGACCCGTCATGAGCGAGCAGGCCGAGTGGCACAAGACCGTCTGCATCCTGTGCAGCTGCAACTGCGGCGTCGAGGTGCGCCTCGGCGGCGACGACGGGCGGCGCTTCGAACGGGTGCGGGGCAACAAGGCCCACGTCGCCTCCGAGGGCTACACGTGTGAGAAGAGCCCGCTCCGTCGCAACGCCGAGGGCGGCTACGACGAGATCGACTGGGACACGGCGATCTCGGAGATCACCGCGAAGCTCAGCGAGATCGGCGGCGACGCGACGATGTACTACGGCGGTGGTGGGCAGGGGAACCACCTCGTCGGCGCCTACGGCGCGGCCACCCGCAAGGCATTCGGCATGACCCGTCGCTCCAATGCCCTCGCCCAGGAGAAGACCGGTGAGGCCTGGGTCGACGGGCGGATGTTCAACGCGCACACCCACGGCGACTTCCACCACGCCGAGCTCTCGATCTTCGTCGGCAAGAACCCGTGGCACTCCCACGGCTTCGATCAGACCCGCCGGGTGCTCAAGGCGATCAAGGCCGACGAGGCCCGTTCGATGATCGTGATCGATCCTCGGGTGACCGAGACCGCCGCCATGGCCGACCTCCACCTCCAGGTCGTGCCCGGGACCGACGCGTTCGCCATCGCCGCCATCTGTGGGCAGCTCGTGCAGAGCGGTCGGATCGACCGCTCGTGGCTGGCTGAGAACACCGACGGTGCCGACACCGTGCTGGCTGCACTCGCCGATGTGCCGGTCGCCGAGTTCGCCGACCGCTCCGGCATCCCGATGGCCCAGATCACCGAGGCGGCGCAGCGCATCGCCGACGCCGAGTCGGTCTCGATCCTCGAGGATCTCGGCATCGAGATGGCGCCCAACTCGACACTCGTGTCGTACCTGCAGAAGCTGATGTGGGTGCTGGTCGGCAGCTTCGGTCGCCCCGGTGCGATGACCGGCCACAGCTCGATGGTGCCGCTGTTCAACTACTCGGCATCCGGCAAGGAGCCGTCCGAGCCGGTGACGGGTGCGGCGATCATCTCCGGCCTCGTGCCCTGCAACGACATCCCGGCCACGATCCTCACCGACCATCCCGACCGGGTCCGGGCGATGTTCATCGAGTCGGCCAATCCCGTGCACTCGCTCGCGGACTCGGGGGAGTGGCGCGAGGCGATGGCCGCGCTCGAGTGCTCGGTCGTGATCGACTGCTTCATGACCGAGACGGCTCGCCACGCCACCTACGTCCTGCCGGCGTCGAGTCAGTACGAGAAGGTCGAGACGACCTTCTTCAGCCTGTCGTTCCCCGACAACTCGATGACACTCCGGGCCCCGATCGTCGAACCGCTCGACGGCACGCTCTCCGAGGCCGAGATCCACAGCCGCTTCGCTCGTGAACTCGGCCTGATCGACGACGAGGTCCTCGCCCCGCTCCGCACCGCCGCCGAGGAGTCGCGAGCGGCGTTCGCCGCCGCCTTCATGGAGGCGGCGATGGGCAACCCGACCCTCGGCGCGATCGGTTCGGTCGTGCTCTACGAGACCCTCGGACGCACTCTGCCGGAGGGCATGGAGGCCGCGGCAGCGATGTGGTTCAGCGCCCAGCAGACGGCGATGAAGTACCCCGAGGCCGTGAAGGCCGCCGGCCACGAGGGGGAAGGCCAGGCGCTCGGCGATGCGTTGTTCGACGCCATGGTCGAGTCCCGCGACGGTGTGGTGTTCACCCGCCACGAGTACGACGACTCGTTCGACTTCCTCAACACGGCCGACCGCAGGATCCAGCTCGACCTGCCTGAGATGGTCGAACGGCTCCGGGCGCTCGGCGACCTGCCCGCCACCCACGCGACCGAGGAGTACCCCTACATCCTCTCCGCCGGTGAACGCCGGGCCTTCACCGCCAACACGATCATCCGCGACCCTTCGTGGCGCAAGCGCGATGCCGAGGGTGCGCTGCGTATGCACCCCGACGATGCGGCCGCCGTCGGCGTGGAGGACGGGCGACGGGTGCGGATCACCACCGCGGCGGGCACGGCGGTGGCCACCGTCGAGGTCAACGACACCTACCGGCCCGGTCACGTCGCGCTGCCGAACGGCATGGGGCTCGACTACTCACCGGCCGGTGGCGACCCGGAAGCGACCGGGGTGGCCCCGAACGAGCTCACGTGGAACGCCTGGAAAGACGACATCGCCGGGACCCCATGGCACAAGCACGTGCCGGCCCGCCTCGAACCGGTCGGCTGATGCGCCGCACCCGATTCGACGACGCCGCCTGCCCCATCGCCCGCACCACCGACCTGCTCGCCGACTGGTGGACACCGCTCGTGCTCCGTGAGCTGTTCGCCGGGCGGCGTCGATTCGAGCAGCTCGCCGAGGAGCTCGACATCAGTCGGGCGGTGCTCACGCAGCGTCTCAACCGGTTGATCGACGAGGGCATCGTCGAGAAGCACCAGTACTCCGAGCGCCCTGCACGCTTCGAGTACCGCTTCACCGAGAAGGGCCGGGCGCTCTGGCCCGTGCTGTCGGCGATGTGGCGGTTCGGTGAGGACTGGATGTTCGACGACGCCCCGGCGGTCGAACTGGTCGATGCGGAGACGGGAGCGGCGGTCCGCCCGGAGGTGGTCGATGCCGGAACGGGGCGCCCGATGGATTCGTTCCGCAGCCGGGTGCGACTCCGTCGGCCATCGGTCGACTGACCCGATCGCGAATCCCGTCGCGGGCGGGATGGTGTCGTGCCACCATGCCGGCCATGGCGACCCTCGGATTCCTCCACACCGCCGACGTGCACGTCGCGACGTTCCGCTCGCTCGTCGAGGCGACCGGCGCCGAGGTGACCGTGATCGAACACGTCGACGCCGAGCTCCTCGCCCGGGCCTCGGCCGGCTCGCCAGACGATGTCGCCGATGACGTCGCGTCGGCGCTCGCTGGCCTGATCGCCGCCGGCGCCGACCATGTCGTGTGCACCTGCTCGACCCTCGGCGGGCTCGCCGAGACCCTCGGCGACGGGACCGTCTCCCGGGTCGACCGACCGATGGTCGCCGGTGCCGTGGCGAGCGGGCGTCCGCTCACGGTCGTGGTGGCCGTCGACGCGACGATCGAGCCGACCCTCGCCCTCGTCGCGGACGAAGCCGGCCGGCAGGGCGTCGAGCCCGTCGTCGAGTTGCTCCGGGTGCCCGACGCCTGGGAACGCTTCCTCGACGGCGACTCCGAGGGCTATGTCTCGATCCTCGTCGAGACGATCGAGGCCGAGGTCGATCCGTCGCACCTCGTGATCCTGGCCCAGGGATCGATGGGGCCCGTCGCCGATCGTCTGACCGGGATCGACGCCGTCTCCTCACCCTCGACGGCCGTCGCGGCCGCCGTCGAGGCCCTCACCACACCGGCCGACTGAGCGGCGCGGCGTCGAACCGAACCCGCGAAGGGGGTTGTCGGGGGCCGGGTGACGTGCTTCACTCCAGTGCGTGATCCGCACCGCCGCCCTCCTCGTACTCATCGTGTAGCGCACGCTGCAGATCATCAGCGTGCGCCCGGCCTCCCTCACCAGGGGAGGCCGTTTCGGTTTTCGGGGCCACGCAACGGTGCGGGCGGCTCCCGACGGCCGGGACCCACGCCGCCAGCCCGTTCCATCCCGTCGCTCCAGGAGCAGACTCCTCCCATGACCACAGAAGGCCAACGCATCGACGGCGCTTCCGCGCTGATCAAGAGCCTCGAGGCCGCCGACGTCGACGTCATGTTCGGCTACCCCGGTGGTGCCATCCTCCCCGCCTACGACCCGATCCTCGATTCGGGCATCCGCCACGTGCTCGTGCGCCACGAGCAGGCCGCCGGACACGCCGCCGAGGGGTACGCCCACGCCACCGGGAAGCCGGGTGTGGTCGTCGTGACCTCCGGCCCCGCCGCCACCAACGTGGTCACGCCGCTCGCCGACGCGATGCTCGACTCGGTGCCGATGGTCTGCATCACCGGCCAGGTCGCCCTCCCGGCGATCGGCACCGACGCCTTCCAGGAGTGCGACACCACCGGCATCACCCGCTCGATCACGAAGCACAACACCCTCGTGACCCGGGCCGAGGACATCCCGATGGCCATCGCCGAGGCCTTCCACATCGCCACCACCGGCCGCCCCGGGCCGGTGCTTGTCGATGTGCCGAAGGACATCGTCTCGCCGGCCAACCCCGACGCCTGGTTCGACTGGTACTGGCCCACCGAGGTGAACCTCCCCGGCTACCAGCCCGACCTCACTCCGTCGGCCGACTCGATCGCCGCCGCCGTCGAGCTGATCCGTGCCGCCGAGCGTCCCGTGCTCTACGTCGGTGGCGGTGTGCTCAAGGCCCGCGGCGCCGAGATCCTCCTCGAGCTCGCCGAGATGACCGACATCCCGGTGGTCACCACCCTCATGGCCCGGGGTGCGTTCCCCGACAGCCACGAGCTCTGCCTCGGCATGCCCGGCATGCACGGCAACTACACCGCCATCACGGCGATGCAGCAGAGCGATCTGCTGATCGCGATGGGCAGCCGCTTCGACGACCGGGTCACCGGCAAGGTCGGCGCGTTCGCTCCGGGTGCGAAGGTCGTGCACGTCGACATCGACCCGGCCGAGCACGGCAAGGTCCGTCGCCCCGACGTCTCCGTCGTCGGCGACTGCCGAATCGCCATGGAGCACATGGTCGACCGGCTCCGCTCCGCCGGTGGCGGTGAGGCCTGTGCCGATCACACGCCGTGGCGCTCGACGCTGTCGGGCTGGCAGGAGAAGTACCCGCTCACCTACGACCGCAGCGCCGGCGGTGAGCTGAAGCCGCAGTACGTGCTCGAGCGGCTGCGAGACCTCTCGCCCGACGACACGATCGTCACCTCCGGCGTCGGCCAGCACCAGATGTGG
>JAHDBV010000189.1 GCA_020630195.1 Acidimicrobiales bacterium | reverse complement strand
CGGCAGGACGTAGGCCGCACATCCCGCCATCAGTCCCAGCTTCTGGTCGTCGTCGACGTCGTCGAGGAACAGGATCCGTCCCGGGGCGCTCGATCTCGCGGCCACCTCGGCCAGCCGCGACGCATCCGGGCCCCGTCCGGCGATGACGAGATCGAGCGACGCGGCCTCGCCGGCCCGCTCGTGGGCGGCGATGAGATCGTCGATGCCCTTCGCCGGGCTGAGACGGCACAACGACAGCAGATACCGCCCCTCCTCGAGGCCCCGGTCGCGCACCGTCGCGGAACGCAGTGTTGCGGCTCGACGCTCGATCTCGGCGGTCGAGATCGCCGGATAGGAGATCTCGATGCGCTCACGGCATCGCGGCTCGAAACTGGTCCCGGCGAGTGTGTCCACCTCGGCGGCGGCGTGCACGATGAGTTCCTTGGTGTAGGCCGAGACCGCCACGACGTGATCGTTGGCGAGGTAGGTGCCGAGCAGTGCGACGGCTGCGCCGATCCGTCCCTCGGTGACACAACCACGCACGACGTTGGTGATGTCCGAACCAACGGCCTCCGCGATGGTGGTCACGTTCGGTTCGATGCCGGCGCGGCGGGTCGCGTCGATGGCTTCGACGACGAGGGCGGTGTGGGGCACCAGGTACAGCGACATGCAGAGCGTCGGGACGCCGTCGGAGAACAGCTCGACGAGCCGGCCGACGATGCCGGCGCCGAAGCGGCCATCGGGCACCTTGTAGTCCCCGACCGGGTCGGGTCGCTCGACGGTGATCCCCGGCCCGTAGGGCGCGATCCGGTCGAGGGGCTTCAGTGGCAGGCCGGCGTCTCGCAGACGGTCGATCGGCCAGGTCACGATGCGGACCTCCTCGAATCCACGCTCGATCGCGGCCTCGGCGAGATTCCTGGCCTCACCGGAGTGACCACACACGACCGGGTCGGCCCGCACCACGATCACGAGACGTCGGAAGCGGTGGCCGGCGGTCGGCAGCGAGATGTCGGTCAGATCGATCTGTTCGAACGGCGGGTTCATGTGGTCAACTCCTCGAAGGGGTGGAAGGCGCGGGACGGCTACTCGTGAACGACGGCGGACGACCGCCGCGCATGGGCTCGGCACCGAGATGCAGCACGAGCCGGTCGGCTCGGACCAGTTCGCGCATGGACAGCCAGTGACGATCGATCCGTCGGCCGTCGACCTCGACGCCGGTGATGTGGAGCGGCGGCGCATCCCGATCGGGCTCGACGAAGCCGGACGTGGCGATCTCCAACGGTCGATCGCCGGTCTGGATCTCCACGCGTTCGAAGGCCGGCGGTGTGAGCAGCACGGTCGACTGCCCGGCCACCGGGAACAGCCCCAACGATGCCCAGACGTACCAGGCGGACAGGCCTCCGGAGTCGTCGTTGCCCGGCAGGCCGCCGCGGCCGATGCCGAACATCTGCTCGCGCGCTGCGTGCACGATCTCGGTCGTCCGATCGGTACGACCGAGATAGTGGTAGCTCCACGGAGCCTCCATGTCGGGTTCGTTGTTGAGGCCTTCGAACCGGCCGAGGGCGTAGCCGGCGGCGACCGCCTCGGGGGTCGGGTCGAGGCCGAGTTGTTTGACGGGCGGCGCATCGACACCGAAGAAGCGGTCGAGCAGGTCGAGCATTCGTCGCTCGCCGCCGGCCAGACGAATGCGACCGTCCATGTCGGGCATGAGGCGGAACGAGTAGTTGGCCCTGGAGCCCTCGTAGAACGTCGAGTCGGCGAGGAGGCCCGAGGCGGGGTCGAACGCCCGGGGCCACCAGGAGGCCATCGTGTCGAACTGGTCGGCGAGTCGGTCGTCGCCGACGTGGCGAGCGACCCGAGCGGTCGAGTGGTAGCCGGCGCTCAGGTCGAGCAGGTGGGTGATCGGTTCGGTGGTGCCCCGCTCCAGCAGGTCCTCGCCGTGGCCGCGTCGCAGGTCGTGATGCATCTGGACGAGCGCCCAGTCCCAGTCGATCCCCGAGACCCCGAGATCGGCGAGGTCCGAGAAGAAGGTGTGTGCGAGCGCACTGCCCTGCCGGGCGAACCGGTCCGCACCCCGGGCCATCCGGTAGCCGATCGGGAGGTTTCCCTCCATCTCGCAGATCGTCAGGAGTGCGTTCGCCAGTTCCGCGGCGCGGGTCGGCGCCGTGAGGGCGAGCAACGGCAACTGTGTCTTGTAGATGTCCCACATCGTCGAGATGTCGAAGACGAACGGTCCGCGCTGAGGCCAGAACGGGCTCTCGTCGGACGCGAAGCACGGCTTGATGGACGAGTGGTAGCGGGCCGTCGCGAACATGGTTCGGCGCTCGCCTGATCCGCCGTCGACGCGGATCGTGCCGAGCTCGTCCCGCCACGCCTGGCGTGTGCTGCGCCTCGTCTGATCGAAGTCCGACGCCGCGTCGCGCGCCGCAAGCAGTGTCGCCCTGGCCTGCTCGGTGCCACGGAGGCTGAAACCGAGGTGGAGCTCGATGCTCTGGCCGGCCCGGGTCGGACCCCGGAACACGATGCCGAACGGACGGATCGTGGTGTGGCGGATGCTCTCGAACTCGAGCCGGCTGCCGCCGACCATCATCCGGCGGTCGTACCAGAGCATCGTGCGCCAGCTGGTCGGGGCGTCGAGCATCATCCAGCTCGCGAGCGGCACCCCTTCCATGACGACCTCGGACCACGCGGTCGAAGGATCCACGACGGCCAATCGCGCCGAGGTGGGCACGGTTCGACCGTGCATGATCTCGAGGCCGCCGAACGAGGGGTCGATCACGATGCGTGCGTCGTCGCAGGCCGGGAACGTGTAGCGGTGCACCGCGCCTCGGGGACCGACCGTCAGTTCGGCCCGGATGCCGGAGTCGAGGGTCGCGGCGTAGTGGCCGGGCGAGGCTGACTCGTCCCGCAGCGACCACCGGCGGCCGAGATCGTCGAGCGGGCCGAGCATCGGGGTGACGCGCTGATAGCCGTAGTACTTGCGGATCGCTCCGGTGCCCGATTGGTGGAAGTGGGTGAAGCCGCTCGCGCCGAGCCGGTCGAACAGCGCCGGTGGCCGTCCTTCGGTGGAGATGTCGTAGACGCCGTAGCCGGTCGGATACGCGCCGGAGTGGGCGAGGGCGGAGACCATGCCGAAGGGGTGGGTGGCCCCGGGATGGGTGTTGCCGATCTGTGGTTTGGGCCACCACCACGCCGCCGCCACGCCGTCGCGGTCGGGGACATCGGTCGCCTCGGTGCCGATGAACGGGTCGACGTGATCGATCATCGGCAGGCCGTCGACGGGAGCATGCACGCATCATCACGGCGGTGTGTTCTGCCGCCGTTTCGCCGATGTGACGCATCGATGAGTGTCGGCT
>JAHDBV010000188.1 GCA_020630195.1 Acidimicrobiales bacterium | reverse complement strand
CCCATCGCCTCCGACGTCGACTGCGCGGGTGGGAGCGGGAACGGACCGGCGTACGTCCGAGGGCCGGTGCAAGTGCTCGGCCGAGACATCTACGGCCTCGACAGAGACAACGATGGCGTTGGCTGCGAGTGAGCCGACTCAGGCAACTGCCGCCCGGAAGTCCATGAACGCCCGTGCCGGCAGCGGATTGCGCAGCTTCCAGGTGATCGCGATCGGTCGCTCCCCTTGGTGGCTGACGTAGTCCGCCAGGCCGACGCAGAGGTACGGCATCGTTCGTCCCGCCGGGTCCTTCTTCGCGTTCCGCACAAACAACGCAACGTCGGTGCCGTCCTGACGCTGGCGCAGATACCGCTGGCCCGTTGCTGATTCAGTTGACGTCTGGACCTGGCTCTCCCAGTGGAACAACTCCCGATTGATCGCGTAGTCGCGGTACATCGTGGAGGGGCTGTAGTCCCGCTCGCTCTTGTTCAGGGTCACGAACAAGAGGTCGGTGTTGTGACTCTCGACCCACTTCACACCCTCACGGACCTGGGGCGGGCGCTCGGGAGAACCGACGTCAAACGCAGCGAGCACCTCATCTCGCGAGTAGCTGGCATGCAGCCTGAGCGGCACCTCGTGACCGAACGGCGACGCACCGACGGCGTGGTCACGACGGTCGAGCAGGAGCCACAGGACCTGCTCGAGTTCATCGAGACTCGCCGACGCCGCATGAAGCCGCCGCAGGCCCTCATCGACGGACTGCGCCGCCCGGACGCCCCAGAGCAGGTAGTGAAGCTGCTCGGCCCGCCGGCGAACCATCGGTCCGTCGAGCGGCGAACCACCGAGAATCGACAGGAACCCCTCAATCCGGTCGGCGTCATCGAGGTGGAGCAACCGACCGATCGCTCGGCCGATCGCCTTCTCGTCCTCGGCCTCATCACCATCGAGGAGACCGGCGGCGCGTCGAAGCTCCGTCCACGATCGATTCCCGGCGTAGATGTCGTCGAGCTCGAGGCCGGTGGCCTCGAGGAACGACGCCAGGCTGCCGCCGGTGGATCGCGCAGCTTCCTGCTTTCGCGCTGGCCACGACGTCGGCAGGGACGAGCGAATGTTGTCGAGCACCGTCCGCTTGGCGACACGGTCGAGCCGGATCGAGCAACCTGCGGGAAGGAACGGGAAGTCGTCCTCGACCTGCTGTTCGACCTCGCGCCGGGTACCGCCGAGGAGCTTGCGGAAGCGGTGCTCGAAGCGGAAGTTGGCGTGCTGGTTCCCGACGAAGTCGAGGACGGTGAGCACGTCCTTGCTCGACGTCTCGCTGTCGACGCGTCGGAGCCCCCGCCCGAGCTGTTGGAGGAACACGGTCGCGCTCTCGGTCGGACGCAGGAAGAGGACGGTGTCGATCTCGGGCAAGTCGAAGCCTTCGTTGAAGACATCGACGGCAAAGATGGCTTGGAGGTCTCCCCGGCGGAGATCCCGGATGGCCGCAGCGCGATCGTCCCGGTGGGTCTCGCCCGTGACGGCGACTGCGGCGAGGCCAGCGCGCTGGAACCGGTCGGCCATGAACCGGGCGTGGGCGACGCTCACACAGAAGCCGAGCGCCCGCATCCGCTGCGGATCGGAGATGTGGCTTCGTACTGCTTCGAGCACCTTGCCGACCCAGACATCGTCGGCGGTGTAGAGGTTCGAGAGCGCGTCGGTGTCGTAGCCGCCCCGCACCCAGCCCACGTCAGCGAGCGACGTGCCGTCGGAGATCCCGAAGTAGTGGAAGGGCGAGAGCAACCCCTGCTCCAGCGCATCCCACAGACGGAGCTCGGCGGCGATCCGCCCATCGAAGTGCCGTCGGACGTCGAGACCGTCGGCACGCTCCGGTGTCGCGGTCAGCCCAACGAGCTCCCTCGGCGATGCCCATTCGAGCAACCGTTGGTAGGTCGGCGCCTCGGCGTGATGGAACTCGTCGACAACGACAACATCGAAGTGATCGTTGTCCAGTGTGTCGAGGTTGCCGTGAGCGATGCTTTGGATCGACGCGAACACGTGCTGCCACTCGTCCGGATGGTTCCCGTCGACCCAGAGCTCGCCGAAGCTGCCGTCCTTGAGAGCGAGTCGGAACGTTGCGAGCGACTGTTGGAGAATCTCCTTGCGGTGAGCGACGAAGAGAAGACGAGCACGAGGCAGCGTGGATCGCAGCCGCCGGTAGTCGATGGCCGACATCACGGTCTTGCCTGTCCCGGTTGCGGCAACGATCAGGTTTCGATGACGGCCTTCGGATCGCTCGAAGGCAACCCGTTCGAGGAGGTCCTCCTGGAACGGCTTCGGCATCAGGTCGACGAAGGCGGCGTCGAACGACGGGTCTGCTGAGGCCGTGGCGGTGCGGTGCTGCCGGTCGAACTCCTCGGCGACGTAGTCGACGAACGATCCGTCGTTCCAGTACGACTCGAACGTGGTGTCGAATCGTTCGACGAGCTCCGGATTCGTCACGACGGAGGCCCGAACGTTCCACTCCAGCCCGGTGACTTGCGCCTGGTGGGTGAGATTCGACGAACCGATGTAGACGGTGGAGAAGCCACTGTTGCGGTGGAAGTGCCACGCCTTTGCGTGCAGGCGAGTCGCGGAGCGGTCGTACGAGACGCGCACGTCGGCGCCGGCCGCCTGGAGTTCGTCGAGGGCGCGACGCTCGGTTGTTCCTGTGTAGGTCGTCGTGAGCACTCGCACTCGGCCGCCCCGATCGGTGAGCGACCGGATGTGAGGCAGCAGCTCACGAATGCCGCTAAAGCGGATGAAGGCGCCAAGCACGTCGACGGTGTCTGCCGATGCCAGTTCACTCTCGAGCTGACGTAACAGCGTCGGCTCGCCAGGGGCGTTCGTCAGCAACGAGCTCTGCGAGAGCGGAATTAGCGGCAGCGGGACCGGCTGCGGGTCGCCCGTCGGAACCGGGCGGGCCAGCGACGTCAGGGTCCGCACGTCAGGTGCAGCCACAAGATCGCCAGCCGCCGAATCGAGATGCCGCAAGATGTCGTTCACGATCGCTGCGGCGCTGGCTGCTCGCCCGGCTGCGGGGAGGGCTCGGACTGCGCGCCGCACGGCGTCTGCGACGTGACGAGCGTAGTAGTCGGCTACTTCGGCATCGTCGACGCTCTCCGACGAGACGACGAGCGGAGACTGGGCGAGCACGCCTGCTAGTGCCTCTGTAATCAGAGAGTCGTACACACCCGGAGTTGGATCCACCTCGATCATTCTGACCTGGTTCGCCGAACCCCGCCGTTTCCGCCCCCAAACCTGACTACCCAACGGAACCATCGACTCCGCTGCTATCTCGACGTGCTCGCCGCCAACACCACCGAGATCCGTCGTCCGCTCGAGAT
>JAHDBV010000187.1 GCA_020630195.1 Acidimicrobiales bacterium | reverse complement strand
CTGGGCAACGTTCTTGAGGACGATAGTCGACGGTCACTTCCGCCGATCGGTGGACTACGGTGCTCGGCGATGGACGGGTCGAACGACACCCAGAACGTCGACGGCAGAACCGCACGACGCCAACGCAACATCGACGCGGCGCTCGATGCGGTCATGGAGACACTCGCCGAGGGCGCCAGGTTCCCGACGATGGAGCAGGTTTCGACCCGATCGGGCGTCTCGCTCCGCTCGTTGTATCGGTACTTCGCCAGCCCGGAGGAACTCGCCGAGGCCACCTTGGCGAGGACTTCAGCACGGGCGAGAGTGATTGCCGCCATCGAGAACGTCGGTGAAGGGCCGCTGGAGCATCGAATCGTGGCATTCGTGGCCGCGCGTCTCCGTCTCCACGAGGCGGCCGGTGCCGCTCAGCAGGGCACGCTGTACAACACGTTCGAACGCGAGCAGGCACGAACGTTGCTGAACCAGAGCCGTGCCCTGATGCGCTCGCAGCTCGAGCTCCAATTCGAGCCCGAGCTGAGCCATCTCACCGACGACGAGCGAATGCGAGTCGTCGCCGCGGCGGACCTTCTGACCCAGCTCGAGTCCTTGTGGTACCTGCGGACTCACCGTGAACTGTCGCTGGATCAGATGGAGGACGTGCTCGTGGACGGGCTCCGCCGGCTGCTGCGTTAGTGGTCCATTCCGGCCCGCCACTGGTGGTAGGCCGCCCACACGATCAGCATCGGGGGGACGATGGCGATCGAAGCGATCAGTGCGTAGAGGATCGTGATCCCGGTGACCAGACCGAACTGCTGGAACGGCACCAGCGGGCTGAACAGCAGGACCGCAAACGCCAGCGCGGTGGTCAGCGCCGAGCCGATGAGGGCCGAGCCGGTCGTCGAGAGCGTGGTCGTCGTGGCGTCGAGCAACGACTTCCCTCCATCGAGCTCCTCGGTGAAGCGATGGATGATGTGAATCGTGTAGTCCACGCCGATCCCGATCGACAGCGCAGTGATCAGCGCGGTCACGACGTTGTACGGGATGCCGAGGATCGTCATCGTGCCCAGCACCCACATCAGCACGAGCAGAATCGGCGCCACGGCGATGACGGCGAGCATCGGCCGGAACTCGGTGGCCCAGAAGAAGATCATCAGAACGATCAGTGCCGCCACGATGGTGATCGCGATCGACACGGTCTGACCGTCGGTCATGGCGCTCGTGACCTCGAGCGCCACGATCTCTCCGGATGAGCCGGTGATCTGGGTGCGATCGCCGTACCAGAGCCCCTCCAGGTCGTCGATCATGGCCTGCGTGCGGTCCTGGTCGCCGGTCAGGGCGTTGAACTGCAGCAACGTGAGGTCGTCGCCCGAAGGATCGTCGACGGCCACCTGTGCGAACCCGACCGGGTCGAGTTCCTCGAGCCGGTCGAGCACCGCCTGCACGGCGTCGGCGTCGACGGTCAACCCCTGGTCGACTTCGGCGATCAGAACCGTGAGCTCGGGGTCGTGGTTGTCGCCGGGCTCGCCGGAATCATCGAGCCAGTCGGTGAACAGCGTCCCGAGCGATGCCGTGATGTCACTGGCCGCGCCGGTCGGTCGGGTGAGCTCGTCGCTGAAGGCTTCGCTGACGGAGAGGATGTTGCGCAGCGTGCGATCGTCGGTGAGTTCGGCCTCGACGAGCACGGTGACGATCTCGGTCTGACCGCCGAGCGCCTCGTCGAGTGCCTCGATGTCCTCCAACGACTGGCCGTCGCCCGGGAGGAAGTCGTTCGAATTGAACTCGGTGCTGATCTGCGTCGCGAAGCTGGTGAGCACGATCGTGAGCACGCCGGCGACGGCGAGAACGGCCATGGGCTTCGCGGCGACGAACCGGCCAATGCGTTCGACGAGGGAACCGGCGCCGGGAATCGCATCGGCCATCAGCCGTACCTCGGGCAGGTTGCCCTTCGCTTCCCGACGTTGGTCGAACAGGGTGCGTGCCGCCGGGATCAGCACGAGCATCGTGAACAGACCGAAGAACACCCCGAATGCCGCGACGATGCCGAAGTCCCCGTTGGCGGGGATGCTCGACGTGAGGTTCGTGAGGAACGAGATGATCGTCGTGCCGGCGGCGAGGCCGAGCGGCAGCATGACGCCGCCGAGCGCGTGCTGGGCTGCGTCACGCACGGCCCGTCCCTCGGCCCGCATCTCTCGGTAGTGCGACACCGTCTGGATCGAGTAGTCGACGACGAGGCCGACCAGCATGATCGGCACCATCGAGGTGATCGAGTTCGGCGCGCCGATGAGACCGAGGCCGTCGGGGCCGGCGAGACCCTGGAAGCCGAGCGTGCCGACGATGGTGATGGCGAGGCCGGCGAGCGAGAGGGCCACATCGGACCCGCTCCGGAAGAACACGAACAACAGCACGGCGATGATCGCCAACGACACCACCATCAGCGTGGACATCGACGATGACGACGACTCTGCACTCTCTTCATTGATGGTGGCGGCGGAGAGCGAGCGGACCTCGAGTGGACCCTCGACGGACGAGACGACATCGGCCAGGAGGAGCTCGGCGGATTCGAGCCCCTCCGGGTCGCCGAGTTCGCGAAGCTTGATGCTCGAGATCGCAAGCGGCTCGCCGTCCGCGGTGCCGCTGAGGTTGTCGAGCGCGCCTTGGATCCGCGGTTGTGCGGCGACCTGATCGAGCTGCGCCTGGGGGACGGTGGAGAGATCGTCCACGCCGAGCGCCTGGCGGAAGAGGCCGGCGATGGATACGACCGGGTCGGTGATGGCGAGCCGTTCTGCGACGGCCGGTTCGTTGAGCGCGGCGGCGACGACCGCGTCGATCTGTGCCAAGCCGTCGGGCGTGAGGAAGTCTCCCCGATGGAGCACGGTGACGCTCGCAAGTCCGGCGGAGTCTGGAAACGCGTCGGGCAGCGTGTCGCCGGCTTGCGCGACCTCGCTGTCGGCCGGCAGGAATGCGTCGTTGCCCGCCTGTGGAAGCAACAGCGTCGAGCCGTAGAACAGTACGACCGTAGCGACGGCCAGTACGGCCAACGCCGCACGCGGTCGGTTCGTGACCAACCCAGCTGGTTTGGTGAAGTGCCCGCTCATCATTCCTCCCGGGTTCCAACGTTGTGCCACTTCAACTGGCACAACATGATTCACCGTACTGGAGTCAGGCGGAAGCGAACCTGAAGATTGGGTGAGATGCTGCAGCTACCTGAGCGACGCAGTGAACTCCGACATCGCGACCGCCACGTCATCGGCCCGGAAGAAGAGGAACGCTGGGATGACCATGCGATCGACGCCCAGGCTCTCCAGCTCCTCAACGGAGCCCCGGGGGTCGCGGGCCAAGCCGTCGCTGCCGGCCGTGATCTCGATC
>JAHDBV010000074.1 GCA_020630195.1 Acidimicrobiales bacterium | reverse complement strand
GTCCGACGGCAGCTACGACGTGCCCGAGGGCATCATCTCGTCGTTCCCCTGCACCTGCGCCGACGGCGACTTCGAGATCGTCCAGGGCCTCGACATCAACGAATTCAGCCGGGGCAAGATCGACGCCTCCGCCGCCGAGCTCGTCGCCGAGCGCGACACCGTCGGTGGTCTCGGCCTGATCTGAGCCGACGCTCCGGCCGCCACGGCGGCCGGCACACTCGAGTCGAGCCCGTCCGGTCCTGGGTGCCGGGCGGGCTCGTCCGCGTCCGGGCCCGGGTGCTACTTCAGGAACTTCGACGTCGTGTTGTCGGCGAGGACCTTGCCGCCGGTCTGTTCCGTCGGGCAGTAGGTGACCGTGTAGCGGCGGTACTCGACCGATCGGATCGTGTCGCCACACACCGCGCACGACTCGCCGACGTGGTGGTACACCCGCGACGGCCGGTCGGCCGACTTGCCGATGTCGTCGAGCGTCCGCTCGTGTGCGAGCGCCGACTCGAGGACCTCGCCGATCGCGGTGTGGAATCGATCGAGTTCGTCGGCGTCGAGCTTGGCGGCATTGGCGAACGGCGACAGCTTCGCCACGTAACAGATCTCGCTCGACAGCATCCGTCCGACCCCGGCGATGATCCGCTGATCCCGGAGCAGGCCGTGGATCCGCATCGAGTTCGCGGCACAGATCGCACCGAGCTCGTCCCGTGAGACCGCATCGGCGTCGGGCCCGAGCCCTTCGAGGGGTCCGTTGCCCTCGACCTCACCCCGCATCGCCCACACCCCGGCCTTGCGCTCCGTGCCGGCCTCGGTCAGCAGATAGTTGAGCGGTGCACCGTCCGAGTCGTCGAAGCGCCAACGCACGAGCCCACCGCGGGGCTTCTTCGAGGCCTTCGGGTCGGGGCGCAGTCGGCCGCCCTGCATGAGATGGACGACGTGGGTGAGGTCGTCCTCCCACCGCAGCAGCAGGTACTTGCCGCGTCGACCGACCTCGACCAGCGGTGCGCCGTGGGCGGCGTCGGCCGGTGGCTCGAACGTCTTCAGCGCCGCGAAGTTGAGGAGCTCGAACCGCTCGAGGCGCCGGCCCGCCAGCGCCTCGGTGAGCCGCTCGGCGTGCGCCTGGACCTCGGGCATCTCGGGCACGGTCAGCCGCCCTCGCCGCCGGTACCGGGGCGGAGCCCGGCGAGCACGTCGTCGACGTCGGCCAGCGTCCTGGCGTGCTCGAGCAGCACATTGATGTCGCCCCCGAGACGGAGCTCGCCGTCGAGGAAGGCCGAGGAGGCACTGCGTTCGCCACGGGCGATCGCCTCGGCCGAGGAACGCAGGAGCGCGAACGAGACATCGGCGTCGGCGACGGCGCCCGGATCGGTGCTCGTGCCGACCCGACCGGGCCCGAGGCGGACCGCATAGGCGACGTCCGCGTCGTCCCCGTCGCCGGTGACGGTGTAGGCCACCACCACGTCGGCGTCGACCGGTGTCACCACACCGAGCGCCTCGTGGGCGGCGGCCAACCACTCGGGACTGAGGTACTCCACGGCCCGAAGGCTACTGTCCGGCCCCGGTGGCCGACCTGCTCCGCATCCTCGCCGACGTACTCGCCCCCGTGTTCCTCCTCGTGGCCGCGGGTGCGCTGCTCAGTTCGCGCCGCCCCGTCGACACCACGACCCTCGCCGCCCTCGCCTACTGGGTGCTCGGCCCGGCCTTCGTGTTCGACCTCATCGTCGGCGCCGAGATCGATCGGGACCTGGTCGTGCGCCTCGCCGTGGCGGGCCTGGCCGGGATGGCCGCGGCCGGTGGCATCGCCGCACTCACGACCCGCTCGATCGGGGCGAGCCGTTCGGTCACCGCCGCCGCGACCATGACGGCGGCCTACGGCAACGTGGGCAACACCGGTCTCGCGGTCAGCGCCTTCGCCTTCGGCGACGAGGTGTTGCCCATCGCCACGGTGCTGATGCTCGTCGTCAACGTCACCGGCATCGCACTCGGTGTCACGCTCGCCTCGTCCCGTGATCGGTCGCCGCTGCTCGCCGTCGCCGCCGGACTCCGGGCACCGATGACCCTCGCGGTGATCCCCGCGGTGCTCGTCAACGTGGCCGACATCGATCCACCGCTGCTCGTGAGCCGCCCGGCCGGACTGCTGTCGGCGGCGCTCATCCCCGTGATGCTGCTCTCGCTCGGCGCCCAACTCCACCGCACCGGGTTGCGCCGCCCGGCGCCCGATGTCGGTGTCTCGATCGCCGCCAAGCTGATCGCCGCACCGCTCGCCGCCTGGATGGTCGCCCGGTGGCTCGGACTCGACGACGAGGCCCTCGGCGTGGTCGTCATCCAGTCGGCGATGCCGGCGGCGGTGTTCACCTCCGTGGTCGCCGTGCAGGAGGATCTCGAACCCGAACGGGTCACGGCCACCCTCGTGCTCGGCACGATCGTGTCGGTGCCGTCGCTGCTGTTCGTGGTCGCCGCCGTCACCTGAGTCGACGGCGGCGGCGAGCGGTCCGGCCGTTCAGCGCCGGGTGCTCGTCATCGTCGTGGCGGCGGCCCGGAGTCGATCGTGCACCTCGGCCTCGGCACGCAGCGGACCGAGCACGGCGTCCTCGGCCACGGTCTCGAGCTCGTCACGAGCGCGAGCCCGGAAGCGTCTCGCCCGGAAGCGCCCGGTGCGCGTCAACAGCGCACGCATGACCAGCCCGATCAACCAGCCGAGGGCGAGGCCGCCGATGAGCAGGGCGGTCGGCCACGGGACCCCACGGATCTCGGGCAGGGGCGGCTCGGGCAGTTGGAGCCAGGCGAGGCCCCACAACGCCAGCAACCAGAGCAGGCCGGCGAGGGCGGCGATGGCGAGGATCCCCTGGAGCCAGCCGATCGGTTGCCACCAGGCCGGTGACGAACGGTGGAGGTCGGCCTCGCTGGCGGCGCGGCCGAGGGCGACGTCGAGGCCGTCGGCGAGATCGTCGATCGCCGGGTGTGCGGCGTCGTCGAAGCGGCGGGGCCACGGCTCGGGCACGCCGTCGGCGACCCGGTCGACACTGGCCCGGATGGCGCCGTCGACCCGGGTGCGTTGCACACCCGACATCTCCGGCAGGCTCGACCGACGCACCGGCCCGTCGCCGCCACTGGCGACGGCCCGGTTCCCGGACACGAGGCCGAGTCGGCGCAGCGGGTGGGCGCGGACCCCGGCGACCCAGCGGGTGATCGGCCATCCCATGACGGCGAGCCCGTCCCGGCGGTGGCCGCGCACGATGGCGTCGGTCACCGTCTCGATCCCGGCCGCATCGGCGAGCTCGTCGAGCAGATCCCGCCGCCGACGGTCGACCCGGTCGACCACGTCGTCGGGTCCGAGCACGGTGGAGAGCTCGGCGCCGAGCCGGCCCGCCTCGTCGAGCAGTCGGTCGAGTGCGGCGGAGCGTTCCTCGGCCCGGCCCCGGAGCATGCCGGCGACCCCGTCGACACCGAGGCCGGTGGTCGCCGAGGCGCTGACGACCTCGGCCTTCGCCAGGTCCCGTTCGGCCAGGATCCGGGTGAGGTCGGTGGTGGTCGCCCGCTGCTCGGCCTCGGTGAGGCGGTCGGCCTTGTTGATCACGACCAACACGCCGGTCTCGCCCTCGTGGGCGGCATCGATCTGGTCGTGCAGGCTCGCGTCGGCGTACTTCTCCGGGTCGGTCACCCACAACAACACGTCGGCCCGGCGCCGGATCCGTTCCATCTCGGCCACGTGGTCGGCGGCGATCGAATCGAAGTCGGGCACGTCGAGCAGGACCAGCCCCGGCACACCGTGGCCGCCGTCGACCCGGACCCGTCGATCGATCTCCAGCCACTCGAGCAGGTCGGTGCCCTCGTCGTCCCAGATGATCGCGGTCGTCTCCGACGTGGTCGGCCGACGGACGCCGGCGGTGACCACCTCGGCGCCGGCGAGGGCGTTGGTGAGCGACGACTTCCCCGATCCGGTCGGCCCGAGCAGGGCCACCACCGTGTGGTCCGGGGCCACACCGAGGCGGCCCTCCGAACGGGCACGGAGGTCGCCCGCCGGCCCCGTGATCTCGTCGCCGAGCCGATCGGCGGCGAGCTCGTCGACGGTGGCGACGGCGGCGAGGACCTCGGTGGGGTCCGGCCCCTTGCGACGTCCGATCATCGAGCCGACTCCACCGCGGCGATCGCGCCGGCCAGCTCGTCGGTGATCTCCGGCGGCGTCGCATGGGCCCACAGCAGGGTGCGGTACCGGTTGGCGTCGGCCTCGAAGAGGGCGCCGATGCGATCGAGCAGCATCGTGCGGGCGTCGCGCGTGAGATCCCGCACGGCCTGTTCGCCGAACAGGGCGTTCAACAGGGTCTGTGACAGACCGGCCGTGCCGGACGCCACCGCCACCTCACCCCCGGTGAGGCCGCCGGTCTGGGAGAACACGAGGATCATCAGGCCGATGCCGACGGTGTTGATGCCACCGGCCAGCACCCGGGCCGTCGTCCGCTTCGAGCTCCCCCGTTCGGCGACCAGGGCCAGCACGTCGCCCTGCCAGTCCCGCACGGTGCGGGCGGCCTGATCCCGGACGTCGAGCGAGGCGCGGCGCAACGTCGAGTCGTCGTCGACGAGTGCCACCCCGGCCCGGCGGTCGAGCCAGGAGCGGTGGATCGCGTCGGCGAGGGCGTCGGCGTGATCCACCACGAGCCGTTCGATGGTCGAGGTCAACTCCCCGGCGACGTCCTCGGCCTGGCGCTGGCGGCCGGTGAACGCGGCGGCGATCCGATCCCGCAGCGACGACAGGCGCGACTGGAGCGCCCGCATCAGCTCACCGGTGCCGATCAGCTCCTGCCAACGGTCGAGCACCTCGTCGCGCAGGAGGGTCCCACCGCTGAGGTCGTCGGCCAGACGGCGCCGAGCCCGTTCGAGCTCGGTCGTCACGTCGTCGAGGAGTTCGGCCGCGGCCTCGTCGTGATGGCGGGCCGCGCCGAGCACCCGCGCGCTGCGGGCCTCGACCGAATCGAGCGCACCCGCCAGGGTGCGGCGGATCACCTCCCGACGCTGTTCGGCGTCACCGGCGAGATCGTCCAGCAGGCCACGCACCGGAGCGACGGCATCGCCCGGGAGGCGTTCGTCGACGAGTTCGCCCTCGTCGATCGCGAAGATCGGGACATCGGGCAGCCCGGCCTCGGTCAGCATCGACGAGAGGTGCGGAGCGATCTCGTCGGCCGCACCCGGCGGCACCCGGTTCACGACGACGGCGAGGGTGACCCCCCGCTCGACCGCCCGACGCAGGAACGCCCACGGCACCGCGTCGGCGTACCGGGCCGCGGTGGTGGTGAACAGCCACAGGTCGGCCGCACCGAGGAGCTGGGTGGCGAGCTCGCGGTTGGCGTCCTCGATCGAGTCGATGTCGGGGGCGTCGAGCAGTGCGAGGCCGGGGCCGATGCCGGTGTGGGGACGCACGGCCAACTGGCGGCCCACCGCCTCCGCGGAGGTGGTGCGGGGCAGGTCGGGCAGCACCCGACCGTCGGAGAACGCCGCCACCTCGTCGGGATGGCAGATGAGCACGGGGGAGCGGGTGGTCGGGCGGAGCACCCCGGCCGCCGAGACGTCGTCACCGACGACGGAGTTCACGATCGTCGACTTCCCGGCCCCGGTCGACCCGCCGATCACGGCGAGCAACGGCGCGTCCATCGAGGCGAGACGGGGGAGGAGATGATCGTCGATCTGGTTGGCGAGCTCGTCGCGCTCGGCTCGGGCCTCGTCGCCACCGACGATCCCGAGACGCAGCGTCGTCGAGGTCAGGGCGTCGCGGAGGCGTCCGAGCGCGTCGGACAGGGCCGGATCGGCGGGGCTCATGCCCCGCAATCTAGGCCGCGTGGAACGACAGCCCCGGCGGTGGCGCGTGAGTCGATTGCTACGGTCCCCGACGTGGAGGATGCGGCTCGCGAACGGCGTCACGGGCTCGCTGCCGGGGACGAGGGACATCGGCTGGTGGCCGACGATCCCGACGGTGGCCACGCCCTGGTGGTCCAGGCGATCCGACGCACCGACGGCACCGTCACCTTCTCGTCCGTGTGGTGGCCGCCCGCCGGCGCACCGATCGTGCTGCACGAGACGGGCATCCGGGATGACGGGCGGAGCTGGGAGTTCCGCCACGAGGGTCTCTGGGCCGAGCTCGTCTGCGAGACCCCGTTCGAACACTGGTCGTACGGGCTCGAGGCCTTCGCCCTCCGGCTCGACGATCCGGAGGCGTTGCTGGCCGAGGGCTACGGCGAGCGGGTGCCGTTCGGTTTCGAGATGGACTTCGTGGCCGACACGACCGAACCGATCCCCGGCCCGAGCTCCGACATCCAGTCGGGCCGACTCGGTGGGTTGTTGCTGAGCGACGACGACCCACTCGAGATGGGGCGCTGGCAGGCACACCGTGTGCACTGGTGGGACGGTGACGTGCCGGCACTCGCCGTGGCACGGTCGGCCGACGCCATCGCGCTGCCCGACCACGACCGGGTCTGGTGGGTGGCACGCGACGAACTCGGATCCACCGTCGCCCTGGAGGCCCGCCCATGAGATCCCTCGCCACCCTCGCCGGGCTGTTCATCGTGGTCGCCGTGCTCGCCGACATGGTCGGCACGCTCGTGAACACCACGTCGCTGAAGGGCCGATGGTGGCTGTCGCGGGTGTTCTACCGGAACACCTGGAAGCTGGTCCGGACCCTCGCCCTGGCCCTGCCCGAGGGGCGGGCCCGGCACATGCTGCTCGCCACCTACGCCCCGCTGACGGTGCTCGGCCTGTTGATCCTGTGGGTGAGCCACCAGGTGGTCGGGTTCGGGTTGATGTGGTGGGGCCTCGGCTCGGTCGACGGCGCGGACGGTCTCGTCGACCACCTCTACTACTCGGGCGTCGTCTTCTTCACGGTCGGCTTCGGCGAAGTGGTGCCCGCGGGAACCGTGCCCCGGTTCGGTGCGCTGATCGAGGCCTTCTGCGGCGTGCTCACCACGGCGCTCGTGATCGGCTACCTCCCCGCCCTGTACGGGGCCTACTCCCAGCGGGAGCAGAAGCTGATGACACTCGACGACGGCAGCGAGGGACGGATCATCCCGACCAACCTCGTGATGGCCTGGGCCCCCAACGGTGACATCGACGAACTCGAGAGCCACTTCGAGGGATGGAGCGAGTGGATGTCCACCGTGCTCGAGTCGCACTCGACGTTCCCGATGCTGCGGTACTTCCGCTCACAACACCCGCAGCAGAACTGGGTGACCGCGGTCGGGCTCGTCGCCGACGCCGCCCTCCACTGCCTGCTGATCCGGGGCACGGATGGCCGGGCGTCGGTCTGGGCGTTGCGTCAGTCGATCGCCCTGCTCGACGAACTCGTCGACGACGGGGAGGCCCTCGACGTCTACCGGCGGCGGTTCGACGAGGCATCGCGGGACGACGGGCTGTTCGTGGAGTTGCACGACGCCCTCTCGGCGCACGGGTTCGACGTGCTCCCGCTCGAGGAGGCGACGGCGCGGGCCCGGCGGATCCGTCCGCTCTACGACGCGAAGCTCGAACACCTCATCGACGAACTCGTGGCACCCCGCGGGTTCTGGGCCCGCTCGATCGGCTGGACGCTCCTCGACGACGGCGGCATCGTGCCGCTCGAGGATCGCGTCGACGCGGCTCTGCTCGACGAGGACTGATCAGGCGTCGTCGGGGCGGGACTCGGCGATCTTCACGAGGATGAGCGTCCCGACGAGGGCGGCGGCGGCGAGGCCGACACCACCGGCGAGCTGACCGGCATCCGGCCAGGCCAGATCGGTGCCCTTCACGACTTCCTCGGCCTCATCCGAGATGAAGCCGACACCGTTGGGCCATGGCCACAACACGCGGAACGAGCCGAGCATCAGCCCGAGCAGTGCGGCGAGCACGGTCTGTTCGTAGTGGTCGAGGAGCCAGTTGAGCACCGACGAGAACGCCCCGAGCCCGATGGTCGCGCCGACGAGGAACACGAGCAGCTCGACGGGACCGCCGCCGAGCACGTTCGCGTACATGCCGAGCATGAGCAGGATGAACGAGCCCGAGATGCCGGGGAGGATCATGGCGCAGATGCCGATCGCCCCGGCCACGAAGAAGAAGGGCAGCGCCGGCTCGTTGACCGCTCCGGCCTGGAACCCGAGCAGTACGAACGCCACCACCGCCACGCCCACCACCACGGCGAGGTTCGTGGCCGACCGGTCGGTGATGGTCCGCCCGACGAGCCAGCACGAGGCGAGCACCAGTCCGCAGAACACGGCGGCCGTGCCCTCGGCGTGGTCGATCAGGAGGTCCTGCATCGGATGGCGGAGGATCGCGAAGGCCGCGATCACGCCGGTCCCGAGGGGGATGAGGAACCACCAGTCGATCGCCTTGAGTCGCTCGATGCCTTCACCGAGGTTGCCGGTCACGAGCTGACGCAGGGCGCCGGCGCCGGCCCGGACGTTGCCGATCAGGCCGCCGTAGATCCCGAGGATGAGGGCGACGGTGCCACCCGAGACACCCGGCACGATGTCGGCCGTGCCCATGAGGAAGCCACGGAAGAGCTGGAACACGGCGGCCACCGGGGTCACGGTAGCCATCGTCCCGGGATCGACGTCGTCGGCGGAGGTGGTCGAACGCATGGGGCTCCCGTCGGCTCGTCGGCCCGGCCCCTGAGCGTTGCCGTCGGCGGTGTCGATTCGACCACTCGGCGCAACGACAATCTGTCACGACCGTGGCGTCCGTCACACCACTAGGTTCGGTGTGTCCGGCTCGTCCGCTCGGGAGGTGGGCATGATCCGCAAACTGTTGGTGGCCAATCGAGGCGAGATCGCGGTGCGGGCCTTCCGCGCCGCGAACGAACTCGGCATCGAGACCGTGGCCGTGCACACCTGGGAAGACCGCAATTCCCTGCACCGCCTGAAGGCGGACGAGGCCTACCAGTTGACCGACCCCGGCGCCCCGGTGCGGGCCTACCTCGACGTGCCGCGCATCATCGAGATCGCCCTGCAGTCCGGGGCCGACGCCGTGTACCCCGGCTACGGCTTCCTGTCGGAGAACCCCGAACTGGCCGAGGCGTGTGCCGAGGCGGGGCTCACCTTCGTCGGCCCACCCGGCGAGGTGCTGACGCTCGCCGGGAGCAAGCTGCGGGCCCAACGAGCCGCCGCCGCGGCGGGCATCCCGGTCCTGCGGCAATCCGAGGCGATCACCGATCCCGACTCGGCTCGCTCCGCCGCGGAGGAGATCGGCTTCCCGCTGTTCGTCAAGGCCGCGGCCGGCGGCGGCGGTCGTGGACTCCGTCTCGTCACCGACCCCGCCGAGTTCGACGACGCCGTCGACACCGCGATCCGGGAGGCCGCCAGTGCCTTCGGCGATCCGACGGTGTTCCTCGAGACCGCGGTGATCCGACCCCGCCACATCGAGGTCCAGATCCTCGCCGACGCCACCGGGGAGACCATCCACCTCTACGAGCGTGACTGCTCGGTCCAGCGACGTCACCAGAAGGTCGTCGAGATCGCCCCGGCCCCGGCGCTCGACCCCGACCTGCGGGATCGGCTCTGTGCCGATGCCGTCACCTTCGCCCGCTCGATCGGGTACGTGAACGCCGGCACCGTCGAGTTCCTGGTCGACGGCGAAGGCCGCCACGTGTTCATCGAGATGAACCCCCGCATCCAGGTGGAGCACACCGTCACCGAGGAGACGACCGACGTCGACCTCGTGCAGTCACAACTCCGCATCGCCGGCGGCGCGAGCCTCGCCGACCTCGGCCTCTCCCAGGACCGGATCGTGCAGCGCGGGGCCGCCCTCCAGTGCCGGATCACCACCGAGGACCCGGCCAACGACTTCCGCCCCGACACGGGCCGCATCATCGCCTACCGCCAGCCCGGGGGCGCCGGCATCCGCCTCGACGGTGGCGGCGGCTACGCCGGGGCGGAGATCTCGCCCTACTTCGACTCCCTGCTCGTCAAGGTCACCTGCCGTGGCCAGGACTTCCCCGCCGCCGTCCGGCGGATGTCGCGGGCGTTGGCCGAGTTCCGGATCCGGGGTGTCTCGACGAACCTCGGCTATCTCCAGGCCGTGCTCGACGACGACGAGTTCCAGGCCGGTGGCGTCACCACCTCGTTCATCGACGACCGTCCCGGCCTGCTGCGGGCCAGCGGCTCGGCCGACCGGGCGACCCGCCTGCTCCGGTTCCTCGGTGACGTCACGGTCAACCGACCGCACGGCCCGGCGCCGACCCTCGTCGACCCGGCCTCGAAGCTGCCGCCGCGCCCGACCGTCGACCCGCCGGCCGGCTCCCGGCAACGCCTCGCCGAGCTGGGGCCCGACGCGTTCGCCGCCGAACTCCGGGCACAGCGGGACGTGGCCGTCACCGACACGACGTTGCGCGACGCCCACCAGTCGATCCTGGCGACGCGGATCCGGACGCACGATCTCGTGCTCGGCGCTCGGCACATGGCACATGCCACCCCGGAGCTGCTCAGCCTCGAGTGCTGGGGTGGCGCCACGTTCGACGTCGCGATGCGGTTCCTGCGGGAAGACCCCTGGGAGCGCCTCGATCGCCTGCGGGAGGCGGCCCCGAACCTCTGCCTCCAGATGCTGCTCCGAGGCCGCAACACGGTGGGTTACTCCCGCTATCCCGACACCGTCGGCGAGGCCTTCGTCCACGAGGCGGCGGCCTCCGGGATCGACGTGTTCCGGGTGTTCGACGCGTTCAACAACATCGACCAGATGGCGCCGGCGATCCGTGCCGCCCGCGACGCCGGCGCCCTCGTCGAGGGCACGCTCTGTTACACCGGCGACGTTCTCGCCCCCGGCGACTCGCCCTACACCCTCGACTACTACCTCGCCCGGGCCGAGGAACTCGTCGCCGAGGGTGTGCACGTGTTGTGCGTCAAGGACATGGCGGGGCTGCTCCGGGCCCCCGCAGCCCACCGGTTGATCCAGACCCTGCGGGAGCGGTTCGACCAGCCCGTGCACCTGCACACCCACGACACCGCCGGCGGCCAGCTCGCCACCTATCTCGCCGCCATCGATGCCGGTGTCGACGCGGTCGACGCCGCCGCGGCACCGCTGTCGGGCATGACCTCCCAGCCGTCGATCGCCGCGCTCGTGGCCGCCACCGATCACTCCGGGCGCCCCACGGGGTTGTCGCTCGACGCCATCGGGCGACTCGAGCCGTACTGGGAGAGCGTGCGCCGCACCTACCGGCCGTTCGAAGCCGGCCTCAACGCGCCGACCGGATCGGTGTACCGGCACGAGATCCCCGGTGGCCAGCTGTCGAACCTCCGGACCCAGGCGATCGCGCTCGGTCTCGGCGATCGCTTCGAGGAGATCGAGGAGCTCTACGCCGCCTGTGACGACGTGCTCGGTGGGCTCGTCAAGGTCACGCCCTCGTCGAAGGTCGTCGGCGATCTCGCCCTCCACCTGGTCGCCACGGGCACGACCCCGCAGCAACTCGCCGGGCAGCCGGGAACCGTCGACCTGCCCGACTCCGTCGTCGGGTTCCTCCGGGGTGAGATCGGGACACCACCGGCCGGGTGGCCCGAGCCGTTCCGGACCGCGGCGCTCGAAGGTCGTCGGGACGCGGCACCGGACGAGCCGCTCGAACCGGCCGATGCCGAGTCGTTGGCACCCGCGGCGGTCGACGAGCCCGACGGCGACCGTCGAGCGACGTTGTCACGCCTGCTGTTTCCCGGGCCGTCCGCCGATCTCGCCGACCACCGGGAGCGCTACGGCGACACGTCGCTCCTGCCGAGCCGACTCTTCCTCTACGGCCTCGAACGCGGCGAGCAGGACGTGTCGGTGAGCCTCGGTCGAGGAGTGCGCCTGCTCGTCGGGACCGATGCGATCTCCGAGCCCGACGAGCGGGGCGATCGCACCGTGGTGTTCCGGCTGAACGGCCAGCTCCGCCCCCTCGACGTGCGCGACCGGTCGGTGGCCGCCGAGACCGAGCAGGCGGAACAGGCCGATCCGAACCAGCCGGGGGAGATCGGTGCACCCTTCCGGGGTGTGGCCACCGTGGTCGTCGCCGCGGGCGACGAGCTCGCCGCCGGGGACACCGTCGCCACCATCGAGGCCATGAAGATGGAGTCCGCCGTGCGGGCGCCGGTCGCCGGTGTGGTGGAGCGTCTCGCCTTCACCGGACCACGGGCGGTCGACGCCTCGGATCTGCTCGCGGTGATCCGCCCATCGGACGGCTGATCGTCGTGGGTCGTTGGTCCCGGCAACGGGTGCTGTTCGACCACTGAAATCGGGCGGTTCGCCGCCGATCAGACCTGAGTGAGCCGATCCGGCCCCACGCAGGGTGCAGAAAAGCGCACGGCACAGAGCCGATGGGACGCACATCCGCGCGCCGCCATGGCGCTTCGGATCCTGATCATGCTGGGCCCCGTCGCGATCGGGATCGCGTTCACCTGGTGGATCGGCCGGGCCTACCCGCCCCACGTCGTCGGCATCAACCGCTGGGTGTGGTTCGCCGGTGTGTTCGTCCTCGCCAACACGCTGTTGTTCGTGTCGGCACGTGCGTTCCGACGCCTCACCCCGCTCGTGGCGCTGATGCGACTGTCGCTCGTGTTCCCCGACGACGCACCGAGCCGCGCGAAGTCGGCACTGAAGCAGTCGAACGGTCGGGCCCTGCTCCGCCAGATGCAGGAAGCGCGTGGTCGAGGCGAGAGCCGCGGCGACGTCACCCACGGCGACACCCTCGTCGCGCTGCTCCAGTCGCTGAACGACCACGACCGGATGACCCGTGGCCACTCCGAGCGTGTCCGCGCCTACTCCGAGCTGCTCGGCGAGGAGCTGAACCTGCCGCCGGAGGAGATGGACAAGCTCCGCTGGGCCGCCCTGCTCCACGACGTCGGCAAGCTGACCGTGCCACCGGAGATCCTGAACAAGGCGGGCCGACCCGACGACACCGAGTGGCAGATCCTCCAGGGGCACCCCGCCGCCGGCGGCCGCATGCTCGAGCCGCTCCGACCCTGGCTCGGGGACTGGATCCACGCCGCCGACCAGCACCACCTCCGCTGGGACGGCAACGGCTATCCGTTGAAGATCGGCGGCAACGACATCTCGCTGCCCGGCCGCATCGTCGCGGTCGCCGACGCGTACGACGTGATGACCTCGACCCGGTCGTACAAGAAGCCGCTGAGTGCCGAGGTCGCCCGCCAGGAGCTCACCGACTGCGCGGGATCGCAGTTCGACCCCCGAGTGGTCCGTGCGTTCCTCAACATCGGCCTCGGCCGGCTCCAGCGGGTCGTCGGTCCGCTCGGCGGCCTGGCCAACGCCCTCGGGTCGTTCAACATCCCCGTCCCCGTCGCCGCCTCGGTCGGTTCCACCGGCTGGGCCACCGCCTCGACCGGTGCGGCGTTCGCGGTGGCGAGTGTCGGTGGCTTCGTCGCCCCCGATCCCTCGCCCGACCTCGCCTTCGTCGAGGACCCGGTGGTGGTGACCACGACGATCGCCCCGACGACCCTGCCACCCGCCCCGACCACCACCGTGGCGCCGGCGACGACGACCACGACGGCCGCACCGACGACCACGACCACGGAGCCGACGACCACCACGACGGCCGCACCGACGACCACGACGACCCCGCCCAACCGACCCCCGTCGCTCACCGCCGACACCGCCCGTCTGGACGAGGACGGCGCCGTGACGGTCGACGTGACGGCCAACGACACCGACCCCGACGGCGACCGTCTCAGCCTCACCTCGGTGGATCCGAACCCGAACGGCACGGTCGAGATCGTCGACGGCCGGCTCCGGTTCGAGCCGACGGACGAGTGGTCGGGCACGACGACGATCACCTTCACGGTCTCCGACGGAACGACGACGGTCGAGGGCTCGATCGAGGTGACCGTCGACCCCGTGAACGACCCGCCGGCCCCGGACGACCGGATGGTCTCCGTCGCTGAAGACGCCGCGCCGCAGTCGCTCGTCGACTGGCCGACGACCGACATCGACGGCGACACCGTCGACTACGCCATCGTGGCCGGCGACCCGGACGATCTGTTCCTGCTCGGCGCCAGTGGCCATCTCCGGCTGCAGGGCACGCTCGACCACGAGACCGCCTCCCGCCACGAGCTCACGATCCGTGCCGACGACGGCACCGAGACGGCGGACGCCACGGTGACGGTCGACGTCATCGACGTCGACGAGGCCCCGGTCGCGGTGGACGACGCCGCGACGACGCCCGAGGACACACCGGTGAGCCTCTCACCGCTCACCAACGACGCCGATCCCGAGGGGCTCGCGCTCGTGCTCGACGCCCCGAACCTCTCGGCACAGGGCGGGACCATCGTCGTCGCAGCGGCCGACGGCAGCGTGACCTACACCCCGCCCGACGACTTCAACGGGACGGACAGCTTCGACTACACCGCGGTCGATCCCGCCGGCCAGGCCTCGAACACCGCCACGGCCACGATCGAGGTCGTGCCGGTCAACGACCCGCCGGATCTCCAGCCCGACGGCGGTGTCGGCTTCGTCACGGTGGAGGACTCCCAGTTCGTGACCGGTTCGGTCCTGGACAACGACACCGACCCGGAAGGCCACGCGCTCGTTCCGGGGTCCGTCGCCGTCGCCACGCCATCGCCGGATCTGACGGTCACCTCACTCGGCGACGGGACCTTCGACGTCAACCCCGACGCCGATTTCAACGGCACGGCGACCTTCACCTACACGGTGGCCGACGTGAACGGCGCCGTCTCGGACCCGGCGACCGTCACGATCGAGGTCCAGGCCGCCAACGACCGACCCATCACCTTCGATGATGGTGGTGCCGGGTTCCTCACGAACGAGGACACCCCCTTCGACACGGCGGACGTGACCGCCAACGACCTCGACCTCGAGGACGGCGCCATCGATCCGACGACCGTCGCCCTCGCCACTCCTCCCGCCAACGGCACGGCGACCTCGAATGGTGACGGCACGTTCCGCTACACCCCGCCTCCCGGTTGGAGCGGTACGGCCTCGTTCACCTACACGGTGCGCGACTCGGAGAACCTCCCGTCCCTGCCGGCGACGGTCACCGTGATCGTGGATGCGGTCAACGACCCGCCCGCGATCCAGAACCCCGGCCCCCAGACCGGCGCCGTCGGGCAGCCGTTCAGCCTCGCTCTCGTGGCGTCCGACCCCGAGAACCACTCCCTGACCTACAGCGCGATCAACCTCCCGCCGGGGCTCTCGGTCGATCCCGACTCCGGTGAGGTCAGCGGTGCGCCGCTCTCGGGCGGGAACTGGACCACCACGTTCGGCGTGATCGACGACGGCACCCCACCGATGCAGGCGGCCGTGAGCGTGGCCTTCACCATCGACGACTGGGTGGTCTCGCCGGATGCGGGCAAGGTCCTCATCACCGAGGTGATGCCCGAGGGTGGCGCGAACGCCCGCGAGTTCGTCGAGATCCTCAACTCCAGCGGCGCCGCCGTCGACCTGACCGGGTGGCGGATCACCGACCACGATCCGCGCAACGAGACCGGCGAGCTCGACTTCACCACCCCCGCCTCCGACTTCCACGGGACGGCGTCGTCCCTCGGTGTGAACGAACACGTGCTCCTGACCCTCCACGACGACCCGGTCGTGTTCTCCTTCGCCCCCGACTCCGGGCTGGACTACCGGATCCCCGGGATCGTCGACGTCCTCGCCCCGGGCGGCGATGCGCTGTGGCTCATCGACGACCAGGATCGACTGGTCGACTACGTCGCGTGGGGCGCCCCGCAGCTCCAGCCCCCGGCGGCGCTGAACCAGTGGGACGACACCGACCAGGCGACCCTGGCGCCGGTGGTGGCGAACAGCCTCTCCCTCACCCCGCACACGGTCGACTCGAACACCGCGTCGTGTTGGGAGCTGACGGCGTCGGGTGATGCCAACGGGAAGTGCCCCGGCCACCTCGCCACCATCGACTCGGACTTCAACGATCCGGCCGGACACGTGTCCTCGGCGGGTCGGAGCAACAACGCCACCCCCGAGCCGCTCGTCATCTCGGAGTTCTCCCACAACGGTGCGTCGGCGTCGGGCGACTTCATCGAGATCTACAATTCCGGCACCGGCCCCGTCGACATCGAGGGCTTCATGGTCAACATCTACGATGACGGCGGCTACCGGAACCGCATCGTCATCGCTGGTGACGACACCGTGCTCCAGCCCGGCCAGCACTATCTGCTCGCCGCCGAGGCTGCGCTGAACTCCGACCAGATCTTCGCCGATCCGCTGCCGGCGATCCTCGCCCTCGAACTGCGGAACTACGGCGAAGCCCTCGATCGGGTCGGCATGCGCGCCGTCGACGCCGATCCGGCGGTCGGCCCGTGGGAAGGCACGGGTCTCGTCGCGCTGACCTCGGTCACCGGCTTCGATCAGTCGTTCGAGCGCTATCCCGGCCACGGTCTCGGCAACTGCGTCGATGTCGGGAACAACTCGACCGACTTCTTCCGGAACCACCTCGCCGCCGAGGTGAACCCGCAGTCGAGCGCCGATCCGGTGGAGCCCTGCACCATCCCCGAGGTCCCGACGCCACCGAATCACCTCGTGATCTCGATGGTGCAGCCGAGCGGCGACCTCGGCACCGGTCGGGACGAGTTCATCGAGATCTTCAACCCGACCAGCTCGACCATCGAACTCGACCGCTACCGGCTCGTCGACTCGGTGGCGCTGATGAACGACTTCAACGTCGGCGCCACCCTCGCCCCGGGCCAGCGCTACCTGATGGCCGGCGCCGACTGGGCCGGCCCGTACGACGAAGGCAGCGGCATCTGGAACGACCGCTCGATCTACCTGATCGAGATCGCCACCGGGAACGTCGTCGACGATCTCACGTGGGAGGGCGAGGTCGATGCGCTGCCGCAGCTGCTGGAGAACGCCGACATCGCCTACGTGCGTCGTGGTGGCGGCTGTCAGGACACCGACTGGAGCGTCGACGACTTCGAGTGGTTGGGCGCGCCCCTGCCCCGGACCTCGGCCGATGCGCCGACCCCGTGTCTGGGCGCGGTTCCGGCCGGCCGATCGACGATCGTGATCTCGGAGTTCTCCAACCGGGGCAAGGCGAGCGTCGGCGGCTTCGTCGAGCTCTACAACACCTCGTCCTCCTCGATCGACCTCGAGGGTTGGACCCTGGAGATCTCCGATGACGTCGGTCTCGTCGAGACGCTCACCCTGACCGGACCGGACACCGTCGTGCCCTCCGGCGGGTTCTATCTCATCGGCTCCACCGACTACGTCGGTGGTCCGGCCGCCGACCAGTCGTTCGCGCAACCGACGCCGGACATCCTCGGCATGCGTCTCCGCAACGACATCGGCCAGGCGACCGATGTCGTCGGCCAGCGCCCGTGGCTCGGCGAGTCGCAGTCCTTCCTCGTCCACGGATCCGGGCTCCTGCCCCTCAACGACGCACCGGCCCACGAGCTGTCCCACGAGCGCCTGCCCGGTCGGGGTGACGGGCACTGCTACGACATCGATGACAACGGCGCGGAGTTCTATCGGAACCACGGTGCCGCCCTCATCAACCCCCAGTCGTCCGCGAGCCCGGTCGAGCCTTGCGCGACACCCGTCGAGCCCGTGCCGCCGAACCATCTCGTGATCAAGCAGTTCCACGCCGGTGGCGCGACCCAGGGGTTCGTCGAGATCTTCAACCCGACCGACGGCGCACTGAGCACCGGCGGCCTCCGGTTGCAGCGTCCGGATGGCAGCGGGACGATCACCCTCACCAACGCATCGGTCCCCGCCGGTGGGTCGTGGCTCGTGGCGGGTGCCGACTATCCCGTCGCCGGCGATCAGATCGGCACGTTCCTCGCCAACTCGCCCGTCCAGCTCATCGAGACCGCGAGCGGGAACGTGGTCGACGAGATCCAGATCGGCAACGATGCCGACCAGCTCCCCATCGACAACAGCGGTGCCGACGAGGGCTACCTGCGTTGGTCCGGCGGGTGCCAGGACACCGACGACTCGCTGGCCGACTTCCGCTGGACCGGTGTGCCCGACGCCCGCAACTCCGCCGACCCGGCGCAGCCCTGTGTGAACCCGCCGGCCGAGCTCGCCGTGGTGATCTCCGAGTTCTCCAACAACGGCGCCTTCGCCGATGGCGACTTCGTCGAGCTGTACAACGCCGGTGCCGCCCCGGTCGACATCGAGGGCTGGCACATCGACGTCCAGGACGACAACGGTGTGGCCTTCCAGATCAATCTCACGGGACCGAACACCGTGCTGCCGGCCGGCGGCTACTACCTGATCTCCGACAACGCCATCGCCGGCCACGACCAGGTCCTCGGGTCGTCGTTGCCGACGAGCCTCGGCTTCGTCTTGACCGACGGCATCACCCAAGTCGACAACGTGGGGACGCGGGACGATGGCGACCCTCCGAGTGTGCAGATGGAGGGCACCGGCGTCGCCGCGCTGGAGGATCTCGCGGGCTACGAGATGTCGTTCGAACGTCGCCCGGCCCGTGGTTCGGGCAACTGCGTCGACACCGACGACAACGGCGCCGACTTCACCCTCAACTTCACCGCCACCCAGGTGAACCCGCAGGGTTCGTCGGCACCATCGATCGCGTGCGCCTCGCCTCTGGCGCCGACACCATCGAGTGCGCTCGTGATCTCGATGTTCCGGACCGACGGCCCCGGCGGCGGCTCCGACGAGTACGTCGAGATCTTCAACACGACGCAAGCGCCGCAGAGCACCGACGGTCTCGAGATCCGCGCCGACGGCGGTGCCGAGTACACGTTCGGCCCGGGGACGATTCCCGCCGGTGGTCGGATGCTGATCGCCGGCTCGGGCTATGCCGGTCCGAGGGACGATGACCTCGATGGCGGAGTGCCCAACGGGACGAATCTGCTCGAGCTCCGCGACATCGACACGGGCCAGGTCCTCGATGTGGTCGAGCTCGACTCCGGCCCACCGAGCCTGCCGAAACTCGACGGCCAGCTCGATCAGGCCTACCGGCGCTACCACGCCGGTTGCCAGGACACCGGTGTGTCGATCGACGACTTCGGCTGGACCGGGACCCCGCGGCCGCGTACCGCCGCCGACACACCGACCCCGTGTGAGAACGACCCCGTGGCGGCCGGGCTCGTGATCAGCGAGTTCGCCTTCAACGGCTCGTACTCCCGCGGCGACTTCGTGGAGCTGTACAACCCGACCGGTTCACCGATCGACCTGTCGGCGGTGACCCTCGAGGTCAGGAACGGCGGCGGCACGCACGCCATCAACCTGAGCGGCACGTTGCCCGCCGGCGGTCACTACCTCGCCGCCGATGCGGGCTGGACCGGCGACACGGCCGCGGACCAGACGATCCTGATGCCGGATCAACTCGACATCGCAATCAGGCTTCGTGGTGTCGGCGGCACCGTGCTCGACCAGGCCGGCACCCGGGCCATCGGTGGCACCGTGGCAGCCGATTGGTTGGAGGGGCTCGGTGTGACGCCGGTCGGGACCCAGAGCCCGTTCGACGTGAGCTACGAACGCCGGACCGCCTCGGGCCACGGCAACTGCATCGACTCCCGGGACAACGCCTACGACTTCACCAAGAACCTGTCCGGTGCGACGGTCAACCCCGAGGGCACGGGTAGCCCGACGGTGCTCTGCTCTCCGGAGAGCCCGCTGCCGACGCCGCCCTCGCATCCGGTCATCTCGATGATCCAGACCCGCGGCGACGGTGACGCCAGCGATGAGTTCATCGAGATCTTCAACCCGACCTCCGACCCGATCGACCTCGGCGAGTTCGAACTCCGCCGCAACGGCGCCTTCGCCGTGGCGCTCGATCCCGTCACCCTCCAGCCCGGCGAGCGGTTCATGCTCGCCGATGCGGCGTACGACGGGGGTGTCGCGGAGGACCAGAACTTCGCCGGATTCGGCGACAACTCCGACATCGACCTCGTCCACGAGGGAACCAACACGGTCGTCGACGCGATCTCACTCGGCACCGGTGCGACGGATCTCGCTCAGCAGATCCGGAACGCCGATGAGGGCTACGCCCGGAAGTTCGACGGCTGCCAGGACACCGACACCGATCAGGCCGACTTCTCCTACACCGGTCGCCCGGTGCCCCGGAACTCGACGGCACCGGCCACGGTCTGCCCCGGAGCCCAACCCGCCAACTGGTAGGCCCTGCCCGGGAACGTCGAACGCCGGACCCGAAGGCCCGGCGTGCGATCCGAACTCTGCGGTTGTCGGTGGCTCAGCGCTTCTGGCCGGACAGCTTCCGGTTGACCCGCTTCGACTTCACGTAGTCACGGTTCATGTAGGCGATGAAGTCGAGGCTGATCTCCTTCGGGCACGCCTCGGAGCACTCGCCGTGGTTGGTGCACGAACCGAAGAACTGCTCCATCGTCTCGACCATGGCCTCGGTCCGCTTGAACCGCTCGGGCTGACCCTGCGGGAGCGAGTTGAGGTGCCAGAGCTTGGCCGAGGTGAAGAGCTGGCCGGCCGAGTTGGGGCAGGCCGCCACACACGCACCGCAACCGATGCAGGCGGCGGCGTCCATCGCCGAGTCGGCGGCGTCTTTCGGGATCAGGATCTCGTTGGCGTCCGGGGCGTTGCCCGTCGCCGACGACATGTAGCCACCCGCCTCGATGATGCGATCGAGGGCGGAGCGGTCGACCACGAGGTCGCGCACGACCGGGAAGGCCCGTGCCCGCCACGGTTCGATCACGATCGTGTCGCCGTCGGAGAACTTCCGCATGTGGAGCTGGCACGTCGCCGTGCCCTTCTCCTTGCCGTGCGGACGCCCGTTGATCATCACACCACAGGTCCCGCAGATGCCCTCACGGCAGTCGTGCGGGAACTCGATCGGGATGCGGTTGTCCTCGATGAGGCGCTCGTTGACGATGTCGAGCATCTCGAGGAACGAGGCGTCGACCGGAATGCCGTGGGCGTCGTAGGTCTCGAAGGTGCCGGACGCCTCGGGGCCCTCCTGGCGCCAGACCTGGAGGGTGAGGTTCAGCTGTTCTGCGTGGCTCATGTCG
>JAHDBV010000186.1 GCA_020630195.1 Acidimicrobiales bacterium | reverse complement strand
ACTCCTGTTCCGCCGCAACTCCACCACCGGCGCGGTCGAGGCGATCGCTCGAACGGAAGCCGCCAGCTGGCAGGGCCTCAACGAGGACCTCCACAAGAACTGACCGCCGCTCGGAGCTGCGGGCCCAGAAGCGGGTGATGGTGATGGAAGTCGACCGCTCTTGACTTTCGTATACTGGGTATATATACAGAGTATATGTCCGTTCGATCCGCCTTTCTCGTGCTGCTGGGGCCGGGCCCGCGTCACGGCTACCAGCTGAAGGCGGAGTTCGACGACGCAACCGGCGAGTCGTGGCCGCTGAACTACGGGCAGGTGTACACGACCCTGCAACGCCTTGAGAAGGCCGGCGCGGTCGCCAGCCTCGGCGAGGACGAGGACGGGCGGATCCGCTACGAGCTCACCGACCACGGACGCGAAGAGGCTGAGGAATGGATGGCGTCGCCCGTCCAGCAGCCGCTCGCCTCTCGCGACGAGATTGCCATGAAGGTCCTCCTGGCGGTCCGAACCGATCCCGGCCGCGCCGTCGCCGTGATCGACGTCCAACGACAAGCGACAATGTCGACGCTGCAAACGGTCACCCGCATGCGGGCCGAGGGGGGCGATCTCCCGTGGATGCTGCATCTCGACCGGACGGCGATGCTCGCCGAAGCGGAACTTCGTTGGCTCGACCGGGCTGAGGAACGCCTCGACGCCGAAGCCGGTGCCGACAGTCCCAAGGCGGACGCCCGACTTCGCTCAACCCCCATCGAGGAGACCACGTGACCGTGCTCGAGCTCCATTCCGTGACCGTTTCCTTTGGCGAGAACGTCGCACTCGACGATGTTTCCCTGCGGGTCGAGGCCGGCGAACTGATCGCCGTCACCGGGAGATCCGGGTCAGGCAAATCGACGCTGCTCAACCTCGCGGGAGGCATGCTCATGCCGACGGTGGGCGGCGTTGTCGTCGCAGGCGAATCGCTCGGTGGAGCCACCGCAGAACGAATCGCCGACATTCGACGGCGGCACGTCGGCTTCGTGTTTCAGAACCTGAAGCTCCTCCCTCGCATCTCGGTCGCGGAGAACGTGGCGCTTCCCCTCGAATTGCACGGCACCTCGACGAAGGACGCACGTTCGAGCGCGATCGCCGTCCTCGAACGCCTCGGCCTCGACGATCGGGCCGATGATCCGCCGTCGGCACTCTCCGGGGGTGAACGGCAGCGGGTCGCGGTGGCGCGAGCACTGGTCGTCGGCCCCTCACTCCTCCTTGGTGACGAGCCGACAGCAGCGCTCGACCCGACGACCGCAGAGCAGGTCATGAAGATCATTCGATCCGCGTGCAACGCCGGAGCCGCCGGCCTGATAGTCACCCACGACCCGGTCCAGGCCGCATGGGCCGATCGGGTGGTACATCTTCGAGCGGGCAGGATGGGCCGCACCTCGGCGGGCACCGATGCGATCGAGCGAACGGACCTCCTGAAGTGAGCACTCTTCGTACGCTGGCGTCGCGCGAGGCGTTCGGCGATCGGAGCGTGTCCCTCTCCCTCCTCGGCACGCTTGCGGTGCCGACGGCAGCCATCGCTGCCCTCGCTGCACCGATGGTGTCGTCGATCGGGGGCAGCCTCGAACTGTGGCTTCTGGCGCTCTTCGATCCGCTGCTACTCCTGCTCACGGCGGGCGTTGCGGCGTTCGCCTTTCTGAACGCCCGATCCGCCTTCTCTGCGGCATCGGCGCGCCGTTCTGAGCGCTATCGCACGCTCTCGAGACTGGGCGCCACCGATGCACACTTCCGCAGACTCCTCCGGTGGGAAGCCGGCGCCCCGGCACTCCTGGGCGTGCTGGTCGGCGCAGCAGCAGGAGCGGCTATTGCATCGACCGGGGCATTGGGTCCCACGTCGCTGATCGGATTGGCGAACACCATCGCAATGACTGCCCTGCCCGCAGCGCTCGGCGTGTGGGCGGCCACCCACCCGGCGGCGAAGGCGGCGGCATCACCGCAGCGAGCACACTCCCCGAGATCGGGTCGAGAGCGAGTCCAACGTCCGGCGCGAGCAGCGATGCTCCTCGCTCCGTGCTCGTTCGCCGTTGTGCTCGTCAGCGTGTTGGCGTTCTCCCGACCGTGGGCGTGGACATGGCAGCAGGAGCCCTTCGTCACTCTGCTGTCGGGAATCGAACCCTTCGCGTGGATGGGCATCGTCTTCGGCGTCCTCGGCATCCTGCTCGGGGCTGCGCTCGTCGTCCCGTGGATTCTCTGGAATCTCGCCGGACGGTTCGGAACCGAGGGCAACCGCCGTCATGCACTCCGAAGTCTCGCCAACAACCCGGAGCGCGCTGCGGGATTCACCGCTGCGATTCTCGTGCTCTCGACGCTGGCCGTGATGGCCGGAGCGGGCCTGGTCAGCGACTTCGAGACCCTCGACGATGCAGGCGACCGTCGACAGATCGTCGTCTCAACCACCCGGCCGGCTCCCACCGAGCGCCTCCACGCGGCCGCCGTCGCCGCAGGCAACCCCGTCGTCGACTCCGCCCAACTCCTCGTCAGCACGAACCCCTCGGTCCATGCCCACGACCTCCACGGTCGACAGGTGTCGTACGACGTTGCGCTCCTCACCGCCGATCTCGCCCGAACCCTCGAACTCGATGCGGCCGACATCGCCTTCGTCGACGCCGGCGGAGTCCTCGTCGACAGCGAGGTGGTCGACGTGGTCCACGATGAGAATGGCGGCGAGGACGTCGACGTGCGCCGCATCCGGCGAGGTGGCGGAGTCGGTCAGCCGCGACCGATCATCATCGCGGGACCGACGCATGTCGAGTCACAGATGCCGACAGGCACACTCCACCGCTTCGCCGGCCCGGTCGATGACGGGTTCGTCGACGATCTCTACGAGGCCGTCGGCGACGGCGTTTGGCTCGACGCTCCCCGCTCCCCGTTCGACGATCGCCGCTTTCTCATCGTGCTGTCCGCGGTCGCTGGCGCCATGCTCTTCTCCCTGGCCCTCGCAGCATCGAATCTCGCAGCGGCGGAGCTGGACGAGGAGTTCGGAGTGCACACGACGCTCGGCGCCTCGCCCTACCTTCGCCCCCGACTCCTCACCGTCCAGATGTCAGTCCAACTCGCCGTGGCGCTCGCCGTCGGCATCCCGCTCGGGATCGCTCTGTTCTGGCTCGTCACCCGCGGCGACCCGAGCGTGCCCTCGGCAATCGTGCCGGGAACCCCGATCATCGCCCTGTGCGTTGCGACCGCCGCGGCAATCGTCACGGTTCGCCTGATGCACGGACCCGCCGACCCGACATTGTCGACCCGGGCCTCCGACATGCTCGAATAGGCCCACGACGAGCCGAGGGGGCGACATGCAACGAGACGGATATCTGACGAGCGACCTGCGAGCTGCCGGCGAACAAGCCGCCCAG
>JAHDBV010000073.1 GCA_020630195.1 Acidimicrobiales bacterium | reverse complement strand
CGATGCGGAGGCCGGCCTTGGCGGCCCGGATGTTCATGAGGGTCTCGACCTCGAAGCCGGCGCAGTCGACTTCGATGGCGTCGAGGTGGCGGCGCCAGAAGGCGTTGTAGCCGTAGCAGAGGTCGGTGTAGCCGGTGCCGAACAGGACGTTCACCATCATGGTGAGGGTCCGGTTGCCGGTCGATCGGATGAGGGTCAGGTCGGTCGAGCCGCCGCCCTGCATGTAGCGGGAGCCCTTCACGAAGTCGGCACCGTTCACGAGGGCGTCGACGAAGCTCTCGATCTCGCCGGGGTCCATCGACCCGTCGGCGTCGATCATCACGACGACGTCGCCGGTGGCCGCTTCGAACCCGGACGACAGGGCGTACCCCTTGCCGGGACGCTCCTCCCGGACGATGCGCACGTCGGGACGCAGGCGCTCGGCCTCTTCGATCGTGCCGTCGGTGGATCGTCCGTCGACGATGATCACCTCGTGCAGATCGGAGGGAAGGCCGCCGAACAGCGCCGGCAGGTTCTTCGCCTCGTTGAGGGTCGGCACGACGAGGCTCACGGTCGGCTGGACGGTCGGGGCCGGTGCCGGTGCGAGATGCCGGCGTGGCCGGGTGATGGGTGTGGCTTGACCACGACGAGACGTCGCGGTCGTGATGTTGGTGGGCTCCATGAGTTCGTTCACGGCATGACCCACCGGGGCACTGAGCCGGATTGGTCCCACGGATCAGGTGAGGGTGCTCCCTGTCCCGGGGCCACGAGGACCATCGTCCTGGGTGTGTCCATGGTCACGACGACCCGGAATCAGCTCAGGCGAGGTGATCTCGGGCCCACAGGGCCGCTTCGGTGCGGTTCCGCACCCCGATCTTGCGGAACGCACCCGTGAGGTAGTTCTTCACCGTCTTCTCCGAGAGATAGAGCTCGGCGCCGATCTGTTTGTTGGTCATGCCGGTCGACATGAGCCGCAGCAGCTCCTGCTCACGCTTCGAGAGGTCGCGCTCACGTGCGGCCCCGTTCACCCGCAGGCCGATCATCTCGGCGGCCAGGGTCGGGTCGATGAACACGTTGCCGTCGGCCACCGTGTGGATGGCGTCGCGCAGTGTCTCCATCGACGCGGTCTTCACGACGTAGCCGGCCGCACCACGCTCGAGGGCATCGAGGGCCGTGGCCGGATCCTCCACGGAGGAGAAGATGAGCACGGGTGGCGGTGGAGTGCCGTTGGCGTGCTCGGCCAGCATCGGCACCAGCTCGGTACCCCGCCGGTCACCGACCAGGAGGTCGGCGAGCACCACGCTCGGGCCGGCGGCGTTGATGCGGGTGTCCACGTCGGTCAACGACGAGGCGGTTCCCACGATGTCGATGTCGGAGTCGAGCTCCAACACGGACACCAGGCCCTGTCGGGCGACGGGATGATCGTCGAGGACGAAGAGACGAAGACTCACCTTCATCTGATCGGCAGGACCCGCCCGTCGTTGATGACTTGAGTGAGGACACCCGTCCGATGGGGGCCGCCCGCACGTCCCGCGCCCGGGCGAGGTTCGATCCCTCAAGGCGGGGGGCGCCCGCGTCGATGCATCACCGGAGCCACTGCCGACCTCGCCGGATGCCTCGTATGACCGAACCCCTCCAACCCATCGACCTCGACGCCGACGAGGCGCCGACGACCCCACGGAAACCGTCGACCCCGTCGACGCACCCCGCCGTGCGGGAGCAGGTCGATCGGGCGATCCACGCCGAGCGTGCCCGCATCGCCCGGGAACTGCACGATTCCGTGCTCGGCATCCTCATCGGCGCCACGTTGTCGGCCCAGCGGGCCGCCGTGTTCCTCCCGGAGGTCGAGGCCGAACGCCTGTCGTCGGCCATCGACGAGCTCGACCTCGTCATGAAGGCCATCCGCCACTCGATCTACGACCTGCGCCGCCCCGGCCCGTCGTTCATCCGTCACGAACTCCTCGACGAGGTCGACGCGCTCGAGCAGCGCTTCGACGTCGAGATCGACGTCGACTTCGAGGGTCCGATCGAACACGTGACCGCCACCGTCACGCCACATCTCCCCCGCGTGATCGCCGAGGCGGTCACCAACGCCGTGCGACACGGACAGGCCAACCGGGTCCAGATCCGCTTCGAGGTCGCCGACGGGCACCTCCGGGTGGAGGCCATGGACGACGGCATCGGTCCGGCCCAGCCCGCCGCGGACACGCCGGGCGACGGCTCGACGAGTGGCGGCCACGGGCTGCGCAACCTCGCCGACCGGGCCACCGAGCTCGGTGGCTGGTCGAGGATCGAGGCCGCACCCCTCGGCGGGACCCGCCTCACCTGGCACGTACCGGTCGACGGCTGAGCGACCCGACGCCTCACCGGCGTCAGGATCCGCCGTCGAGCATCCGCTCAGGAACCGCCGTCGAGCATCCGCTCGATGGTCGCCAGCTCGGTGGGCCAGTGATAGAGCGACCCCTGACCGAGCTCGCAGCCGAGGCGCAGCGCCTGATCGGCCTGGCCGGGCGTCTCGATGCCCTCCATCACCACCACGAGGCCGAGCGCCGCACCGAGCGAGACCACGGCCGAGGCGATGGCCCGGGTGGGCTCGTGGGTCTCAAGTCCGTCGACGAGCGAACCGTCGAGCTTCACGGCATCGAGGGGCAGATCCCGCAGTAGCCCGAGTGAACTCGAGCCGACCCCGAAGTCGTCGATCGCCACGTTCACCCCGACGTCGCGGAGTCGGGCGAGCACCAGCGCGGAATCGGAGGTCAGCGTCGCCTCGGTCACCTCGACGATGAGGCGCGACGGATCGACCGAGCAGCGGTCGAGGGCCGCTCGGACATGCGGGACGAGATCGGGTTGGTGGAGCTGTCGGCTCGACAGGTTGACCGCCACCGACACCGAGTGGCCCCGCGTCACCAGGCGGCCGGCCGTGCGGGCCGCCTCCTCGATCACACGGGCGCCGAGCGGGACGAGGAGACCGGCTTCCTCGGCGACGTCGAGGAAGGCGTCCGGGCCGAGCAGTCGGCCGTCGGGGCGTTGCCAGCGCAGGAGCGCCTCGACGCCACGGATCCGGCCCGTGTCGAGGGCGACGACCGGTTGATAGCGGAGCACGAACTCCCCTCGTTCCAGCGCCACGATGAGGGCCCGGCGGAGCTCTTCGTCGTGATCGACCGGGTGCGAACGAGTGCTCGGGATCACCTCGTCGTCCGCCTCGGCTCCGGGATGGGTGTCGGCCTCGGTGTCGAGGTCGACGGCGGCCTTGGGGAGCCGGACCGTCGGAGTCGAGGCCAACAGATCGGCGACCGCGACGGGCGCCGGCGCCAGCCGTGGTTGGGCCGGGCCGCTGACCATCGGGCGGACCGCTGCGGGGTTCGGTTCCGGCGTCGTCCCCGACATCGGCGAGGCCTGGTCGGACGGAAGTGGGAGCACGGTCGGCAGAGCCGGATCGGCGGCCCAGAGCGTCGGCGCCGGGGCGGACCCGACGTCGCCGGATTCGGACGGAGCGACGGGATCGATCGGATCATCGGCCCAGATCGAGGGCGCGGCGACGGGTTCGTCCGGCTTCGTGGTGTCGGGCGACCCGTGGTCGGTGGAGTGTCGCGCCTCCACCACGCCCTCGGACCTGCCCACGGCGGCCTCGGCCATCGTGCGCAGGGTCGCCGGCGCCCACCCACGGTCGCCGACGGCGGCGCCACTCACCACATTCGCCCGCAGCGTCGCCTCGGCCGCGGCCGCCAGACGACGCTCGAGCACCTCGATCTCGCCGAGGTCGGTGCCGGCGGGCACCACCACGGCGAAGCGACGGTCGCCGAGATCGGTGATGACGGCTTCGGCCCGGACCTGGCCGTCGAAGAGACGAACCGGATCGTCGGCGCTCGGCGCCGGGAGCACGACACCCGCGGGACGCGGAGCCGACCGGATCCGGTCGAGTTCGAGCACGACGACGGCGACCCGGCCGTGGCGGTCGAGCAGCTCCGCGATCGCCTCGTCGGCGGCCGGTCGGCCACGACGACGCCGCGGCCCACGTCGTGCCGACTCGTCGTGACGGTCGGCGGCGACGAGACGCGGATCGGGCAGGTCGAGCTGGGGGGTCTGGCGTCGCTCGACGGAGAACGGATCGGGGGCGCGAGCCGGCGTGGGCGGGGGCGGCTCGGCCGCTCCGGTCCAGGAGTCGGGCACGGCATCGGTGGGTCGGGCGGTGGGGAACGCGGCATCGACCGGGATCGCCACGGGATCGGCGGCGACCGCTGCGACCGCAGCGGGCTCCCCCTCCTCGCGCTCGAGCGCCACGCCGAGACCGACCCGATGGGTCTCGTCGGCTTCGAACCGCCAGCGGATCATCCGGGTGCCGCCGTCACGGCACACCATGGTGACCTCGATCGACACCCCCTCACCGTTGGCGAGATCGCGTTCGACCCCTCGTTGCTGCTCGGCGGGCAGGTCGGCGACGAGCGACCACAACGACACGCCGTTGCAGGCGTCGGGGTCCCATCCGAGGGACGTGCCGAACGACGCGTTCGAGTCGAGCACCCGGAACTCCCGGTCGAGCACCACGAAAAGGTCGGGGGCACCGTCGATGAAGCGGCGGATCGCTCCGTCGGTTCCCCGCTGGAACTCATCGGTCGCGAGCCAGAGTTCGTCGGTGATCTGGCGGATCGTCCACACCGATCGTCCGTCCACGCCGTGACGCCGGGCCGGATCGTCGGCGACGGCCTCGGTGTCGAGCAAGGGTTCGTCCGGGGGTACGGCCACGAACCGGTTCGCGACGGCCACCGCGCCATCCGCGTGGATGAACGCGGCGGGCAACGGCATCGCATCGAGGATGCGGCCGAGCGCGGCGTGGTCGAGGGCGGACATCCAGGTCCCATCGGCCAATGGTCCCCGGAGTTCAATCCCGGCCGGGCAGTTCCACCCAGGGCCCGAACGGCTACATGACCCCGCCGGACGCGACGATGGAACAGACATGGCACCTCGACCGCGTTCTGCGACCCCGGCTCCCCGGCGGCGGCGTTCCGCCGCCGTCCTCGCCGTCGTGCTCGGCGGCGCCACCCTCGCGGCCGCGACACCCGCGGCCGCCGTCCCGGACGGCGCCGCCGTCGCCCGTCAGGTGGACACCGAGCAGCCGACCATCCCCCGACGCCTCACCACCACCAGCCCCGACGCCACCACCACCGTCCTCGACTGGAACGCCTCCACCGACAACGTCCGCGTCACCGGCTACGACATCTACCGAAGCGTCGCCAACGGCGTCCCCGGCACCCGCATCGCCACCAACCACCCGAACACCACCTACACCGACACCACCCGCACCCCCGGCACCACCGTCTGGTACTACCTCAAAGCCCGCGACGCCGCCGGCAACACCAGCTGGCGCAACGGCATGGTCCCCGCCACCACCCCCGGCGGTGCGGTGGACACCGAGCAGCCGACCATCCCCCGACGCCTCACCACCACCAGCCCCGACGCCACCACCACCGTCCTCGACTGGAACGCCTCCACCGACAACGTCCGCGTCACCGGCTACGACATCTACCGAAGCGTCGCCAACGGCGTCCCCGGCACCCGCATCGCCACCAACCACCCGAACACCACCTACACCGACACCACCCGCACCCCCGGCACCACCGTCTGGTACTACCTCAAAGCCCGCGACGCCGCCGGCAACACCAGCTGGCGCAACGGCATGGTCCCCGCCACCACCCCCGGCGGTGGCAATCGGGTGGAGGTGACCGCCCTCGGCGACCTCGCCGACTGCGGTCGCCCGTCCGGACCACAGGTGTCGGCGCTGCTCGATGCACGCCCGGGACCGGTGTTCTTCCTCGGCGATCTCGCCTACCCGAACGGGCGGGTGGAGGACTTCGCCAACTGCTTCGACCCGGTCTACGGCCGCCACGTCGACCGCTCGATCCCCGTGGTCGGCAACCACGAGTACGACACCAATGGCGCGCAGCCCTACCGCGACTACTTCGGCAACCGGGCGACCCCGAACGGCGTCACCTGGTACGCCACGACCGTCGGCGACTGGCAGGTCGTGGTCATCGACACCAATTGTTGGGAGCCCGAGGTCGGCGGCTGTCAGCCCGGCACCGCGCAGTACGAGTGGTTGAAGGCGACCCTCGCGGCCAACCAGAGCACCTGCCAGGTGATCCTCGGCCATCACCCCCGTTGGTCGTCGTACTCCCGCTACGCCGACCAGCGGTATCTCGACCCCATGTTCGCCCTCGCGCTCGACGACGGCGTCGACCTCTGGCTCAACGGCCACGTGCACGCCTACGAGCGTTTCAGCCGCCGCACCCTCGGCAACCGCTGGTCGGCCGAGGGCATCCGCTTCATCTCGATCGGCTCCGGCGGCACCGATCTCCGGAGCTTCGATCAGATCGCCACCGGCTCGAACAAGCGGATCGACGACCACCACGGCGTGCTCGAGCTCTCCCTCGGCCCGAGCGACTACACGTGGGCGTTCCGCTCGACGGACGGCCGGGTGCTCGATCGGGGCTCCGAGGGCTGCCGAGCCTGAGGGACCGAGGTCCCGAATTCGGGGTACCGATCCTTGGGTACATGGTCCCGAAGGGGGGAGACCTCCGGCCCTCGGAGGTCAGGCCGCCTCAGGAACCGCCCGTTGACACTGTCGTGCGACACCTGCGACTGACCATCATCGGGCTCTGCGTGGCCCTCGTGGCTTCGCTGACCAGCGCCACGACCGCCGCCGCCCAGGCCGACCAGGGCTCGGAACTCGAGAACCAGATCGAGGCGGTGATCCTGGCCGAGCACAACGAGGCCCGGGCCGCCAACGGTCTGCCGCCCCTCAGCCCCCTGGCCGAGATCGACCCGATCGCCGAGGCCCACAGCCGGGCCATGGCCGGGGCGGACAACCTCTACCACTCCGATCTGTCCCGCCTCATCACCGACTTCCCCGCCCACTGGTGGGCCGGTGAGAACGTGCTCGTCACCTACGGGGCGGCCGGCACCGCCACCCAGCTCTGGCTCGACTCCCCCGGCCACCGCGCCAACCTGCTCGCCACCAACGCCACGCATGTCGGCATCGCCGTGCACTGCGGCAACGACGGTCGACTCTGGGCCACCGTCCAGCTCGTCGAGAACCGCCAGGCCCCGGCCGACGCGCCCACCATCGTGCCGACCGAGGCCGCACGCCAGCTCACCTGCCGGAGCAACGCCCTGTCGACGATCGGCGACAGCATCTGGGCACCGTTCCCGAGCGCCGAGGCGTTCGTCACCCAGCAGTACCGCGACTTCCTCGGTCGTGAGCCCGATGCCGCCGGCCTCACCTTCTGGTCGAACGTGCTCGAGCAGCGCATGGCCTCGCCCACCGCCCTGGTCGAGAGCTTCCTGAACTCGGCCGAGTTCGGTGATCGCATCGCCACGGTCAACCGGCTGTATCTGGCCGCCTTCGACCGGAACCCGACGGCGGCCGAACTCGACTACTGGTCCGACCAGATGGCCCGGGGCCGCTCCGCCGCCTGGGTCGCCGCCTTCTTCGCCGACTCGCCGGAGTTCACCGCCACCTACGGTGCACTCGACAGCGAGGGCTTCGTCGACCGGCTCTATCGCAACGTCCTCGACCGTGGGCCCGACGGCGCCGGCCTCGACTTCTGGGCCGGACGCATCGACCGGGGTCAGGCCCGGGGCGACGTGCTCCTCGCCTTCGCCACCTCACATGAGTTCGAGCAGTCGACCGACGCCGACATCCTCGTCCGGATGATCTACCTCGGCCTCCTCGGCCGCAGCCCGGATCCGGGCGGCCTGGCCTTCTGGTCGGATCGGGCCCGCAGCGGTCAGCCGCTCGCCGATCTCATCTCGGGCTTCCTCGCCTCGAACGAGTACGCCGACCGGATCGGCTGACCGGCCGGGCGCCGCGGCGGCGACGCCCGCACCACGACCTCAGACGCCGCGCAGGCGATCCTCCCAGGCCGAGCGGGCGAGGGTCCGCAGCTCGGTGACCGCGGCGGCCAGACCGTCGGGATGGCGGAACATCGCCGAGCCCGAGATCAACACGTTGGCGCCCGCACCGGCCGCCCCACCGACGGTGGTGGCACTGATGCCGCCGTCGACCTCGAGGTCGATCCAGTGGTCGGCGGTGTCGAGCAGCGCTCGGGTGGCGTCGACCTTCGGTTCCATCGTCGAGATGTAGGCCTGCCCGCCGAAGCCCGGGTTCACCGTCATCACGAGCACCATGTCGAGCAGGTCGAGCACGTGGCGCAGCTCGTCGATCGGGGTCGACGGGTTGAGGGCGACGGCGGCGGCCGCGCCGAGCTCCTTGATGGCGCCGAGCGTGCGGTGCAGGTGCCGGGTCGTCTCGGCGTGCACGATGATCAGCTCACAGCCGGCCTCGACGAAGCGCGGGATCAGATGGTCGGGTTCCTCGATCATCAAGTGCGCTTCGAACGGGACGGACACGACGGACCGGCAGGCCGCGATGACATCGGGCCCCATGGTGAGGTTGGGCACGAAGCGCCCGTCCATCACGTCCCACTGGATCCGGTCGACGCCGGCCTGTTCGAGTGCGGCGCACTCGTCACCGAGGCGGGCGAAGTCGGCGGGGAGCACCGACGGGGCGATGAGGATCGGGGGGACGTCGGCCGGGGTCGCGGTCATGGGCGACAGTCTGGCATCGCCACCGTGGTTGTCGACTCGTGCTTCCCACGCCACGATCGGCGTCATGGCGGACCGCATGACGATCGACATCGAACGGGTCGTGGCCGGTGGCCGCGGCCTCGGCCGGGCCGACGACGGCCGGGTGGTGATGCTGTCCGGCGCGGTGCCCGGCGATCGGGTCGAGGCCGAGGTCATCGACAAGGGCCGCTTTCTCGAGGGCCGGGTCGCCGAGGTCGTGACGGGCTCCGCCGATCGCGTCGCCGAGCCGTGTCCGGAACGGGCGAACGGGTGTGGTGGCTGCGACTGGCAGATGATCGACCCGGCCGCCCAGCCCCGCCTGCGAGCCGAGATCGTGATCGACGCGCTCCGACGACTCGGGCGGATCCCCGATGCCGCCGAACGGGTGGCGCTCGGGCCCTCGCTCGACCCCGCCGGCTATCGCACCACGATCCGCGCCGCGGTGCTCGACGGTCGGGCCGGCTACCGGCGGGCGGAGTCACACGAGATCGTGCCGGTCGGGTCGTGCCTGGTCGCCCACCCGCTGGCCGAGGAGATCCTGGTCGATGGCCACTTCGGTCGAGCCACCGAGATCCGGGTGCGGGTCGGGGTGGCCTCGGGCGACCGCCAGGTGGTCCTCGACGCCGACTCGACCGACGGGGTCGAGGTGCCCGACGGCGTCGAGGTCCTCACCCGGGCCGAGGCCAAGGCCGGTGGCGGTGACCCCGTGCACGAGACCGTCGCCGGGGTCGACTTCGCGATCTCGGCCGAGTCGTTCTTCCAGTGCCGGCCCGACGGCGCCGCGGCCCTGGTCGATCTCGTCCGTGCCGGGGTCGGTGATGCAGCCCCCGACGGTGTCCTGCTCGACGCCTACGGCGGTGTCGGCCTGTTCGGTGCCACCGTGGCCGCCGACCGTGACGTCGTGCTCGTCGAGTCGAGCCGCTCGGCGATCGCGGATGCCCGCCACAACCTCGCCGACGCGACCGTCATCCGCTCCACACTCGAACGCTTCCGCCCCGAACCGGCCGACGTCGTGGTCGCCGATCCGGGCCGCGAGGGCCTCGGGCGGCGCTCGGTGGAACGGCTCGAGGCGACCGGTGCCGACCGATTCGTGCTGGTGAGCTGCGATCCGGCCGCCCTCGGACGCGACACCCGCCTCCTCTCGGAGGCGGGGTTCTCACTCGACCGTGTCACCACGGTCGATCTGTTCGGTCACACGAGCCACGTCGAAGCCGTGGCCACGTTCGACCGTTAGGCCATGTCCGGGGCGGAGTCGATCACCCGGTCGATGAGGCCGTACTCGGCGGCCTCGACGGGGTTGAACCACTTGTCACGGTCGGAGTCGGCCACGACGGTCTCGACGTCCTGACCGGAGTGCCGGGCGATGAGCTCGGCCATCTCCCGCTTGGTCTTGGAGAACATCTCGGCCTGGATGGCGATGTCGGAGGCCTGGCCCTGCACCCCACCGAGGGGCTGGTGCATCATCACGCGGGCGTGGGGCAGGGCGTAGCGCTTGCCGGGGGCGCCGGCGGTGAGCAGGAACTGCCCCATCGAAGCGGCCAGCCCGAGGCAGACCGTGGCCACGTCGGGCTTGATGAACTGCATCGTGTCGTAGATCGCCATACCGGCCGTCACCGAACCACCGGGTGAGTTGATGTAGAGGTAGATGTCCTTCTCGGCGTCCTGACCGGCCAGATAGAGCATCTGGGCCGCGAGGGCGTTGGCGATGGTGTCGTCGACCTGCGAGCCGAGGAACACGATCCGCGACTGGAGCAGCTGGTTGTAGATGTCGAAACCGAAGCCGCCGGGCCCGGGGGAATCGGCGAACGGGATGCCAGGGGTCGTCATGGCGGTGAGGCTACTTCCGCCGACGCCCGGACCGGAGCACCAACACCCGGACCCCCGACGACGCCGGTTGCTACCGTGATCGGGTCACCATCAGCGGACGTGGCGGAATTGGCAGACGCACCAGGTTTAGGTCCTGGCGCCGAAAGGTGTGGGGGTTCGAGTCCCCCCGTCCGCACGGTCAGACCGAGCCGTTCTCCATGACGGTCACCCGTTGGAGCCGTCGACGCTGTCCGGCGTAGTCGTTCATCGCGTAGTGCTGGACGGCCCGGTTGTCCCAGATCGTCAGCTGGCGTGGTTCCCACGACACCCGGAACCGGAACTCGGGCCGGGTCTGGTGCTCGAACAGGAACGACAGCAACGACACCGACTCGGCCTCGGTCATGTCGACGAAGCGCGACACGAACGCCGGGTTCACGAACAGCCCCCGTCGGCCGCTGACCGGGTGGGTCCGCACCACCGGGTGCACGGCGGCCGTGCGGCCGAGCTCGACGTCCATGTCGGGGTAGGCGTGCACGGCCTCGAGACCGTCGAGGAGCGCCTGCATGCCGGTCGAGAGTGTCTCGAAGGCGAGGAACTGGTTGGCGAACAACGTGTCGCCGCCGAGTTCGGGGATCTCGAACGAGTGCAACAGCGACACCGACGACGGCGGTTGCTCGAAGGTGATGTCGGCGTGCCAGTACTCGCCGCCGAAGGTGGCGACGTCGTCCTCGGTCTTCAGCACCTGGAGGATCGCGGGGTGTTCGGGCACGGCCTCGAGGAACGGGTGGATGTAGGGCTCACCGAACCGGCGGCCGACCTCGACGTGGGCGGTGGCGTCGAGCGTCTGGCCCCGCAGCACCACCACGTGATGTTCCACGAGCAGGTCGTGCACGACGTCGAGTGCGGCGGTCGACCGGTCGGCGCCGAGGTCGAGGCCGTGCACGATCACCCCACCGGCCGGGGAGAGCCGGGTCAGCACCGGGTCGTCGGCGAGGGATCGGTCGGTGGGGTCAGATCGCACTGGCCACCTCCAGGGCCTCGAGGGTGGCCTCCTCGACGGTGCGCGGCGCCCGGGCATCACCGATCACGTGCACCTCGACGCGGCGCCCGTCGATCACGAGACCGCCATCGGTGTCGCCACCGAGCTCGGCGACCAGGCCGTCGACGGCGGTGTGGCCCTGACACACGACGACGGTGTCGATGTCCGTCACGATGACGGGCAGGCCGCTCGCCATGTGCTGGAGGTAGACGGTGTCGTCGTCGGCACCGAAGAGCCGGACGAGTGGGATCTGGGTGACCTCGAGCCGGTGGAGTTCGCCGAGGGCGAGGTCCCGGACGTAGCGCGGCAGGGTCTCCCCAGCGACGTGACCGGTCGAGGCGAGCGTCACGCGGTGGCGCTCGCCGGCGAGGTGCTCGGCGATGCCGATGCCGATGGCGTCGCAGCGGGCGTCGGCGACGAGCACCCGTCGTCCGACCTCGGCCTCGCCGCGCAGCACCTGCCACGCGTCGACCACGTGGGCGTCGGCGAGCTCCCCGACGGGGGCACGCACCGTGGCGCCGGTGGCGACGATCACGACGTCGGGGCCACACCGTTCGACCAGGTCGCGGTCGACGGTCTCCCCCAGGCGGACCTCCACACCGGCCCGGACCAGTTCACGTTCGAAGTTGGGGACGATGCCGCCCAACTCCGACCGCCGGGGCAGGCGTTCGGCGAGACGGACCTGGCCACCGAGGGTCGTGTCCCGTTCGACGAGGGTGACGGTGTGACCCCGTTCGGCGGCGACGCAGGCGGCCTTCATCCCGGCCGGGCCGCCGCCGACGACGAGCACCCGCTTGGGCGCCTCGGCCGGGCGGCGGATGCCGAGGCCGGTCTCCCGCCCCGTCTCGGGGTGCTGGATGCAGGAGATCCCGTGGCCGCGATGGAAGCGGTCGATACACGCCTGGTTGCAGGCGATGCACTGGCGGACCTCGGCGACCTCACCCCGGGCGGTCTTGGCCGGCATCTCGGGGTCGACGATGAGCGCCCGGGTCATCCCGACGAGTCCGGCGGCACCCGAGGCGAGCACCTCTTCGGCGAGCGCCGGATGGTTGATCCGGCCGACGGCGAGCACGGGCTGGGAGATCGCCGCGGAGATCCGCTCGGCGATCGGGACCGAGATGGCGAGGTCGGTGCTCATCGGCGAGACGATGTGGACCGCCCCGGCGATCTGACGGGACGACCCGATCGGCACGTTCACGTAGTCGAGCAGCGGGCGACCGTCGTACGCCAGCGCGGCGACCGCAGCGCAGATCTCGACGACCGCGTCACCGTCGAGCCCGTCGGTGGTGTGCTCGTCGCCGGAGATGCGGATGCCGAGGGCGAGGTCGGCGCCGATGCGGTCGCGCACCGCGGTGAGGACCTCGACGAGGAAGCGGAGGCGACCTTCGAACGAACCGCCGTAGGCATCGGTGCGTCGGTTGATCTCCGGTGAGAGGAACTGGGCGAGCAGGTAGCCGTGGCTGGCGCCGATCTCGACACCGTCGAGTCCGGCGGTCCGGATCCGTCCGGCCGCGGCGGCGAACGCCTCGACCACCCCGGCGATCTCGGCCACCGTCATGGCCCGTCCGGAGGTGTGGTAGCGCTCGGAATCGCCGGCCGAGGGCCCGGGCGCCGCCACTCGGGTGCCGTCGAGGCGGTGCGACTGTTCGAGGCCGAGGTGCAGCAGCTGACCGAAGATCGTCGCGCCCTCGGCGTGCACCTCCTCGGCGAGGGCGGTGAGGCTCGGGATGATCGAGTCGTCGGTGTTGACGAGCTGGGCCCCGGAGTACGAGCCCTCGGTCGTGATGAAGGAGGCCTCGGTGACGATCAGCCCGACTCCGCCGGCGGCCCGGGCCCGGTGGTAGGCCCGCAGTCGCGGTCCGGCCTGTTGCCCGTCGGCGAGTCGGGTGGCGTGTCCGGTCGACACGATCCGGTTCCGGATCGTCACCGGACCGACCACGAGCGGTGAGAGCAGCGTCGGGAACCGTTCGGATCCGGGCTGGGTGCTCGCCGTCATCACCGGAGTCCAGCAAACGGACCCGGCACCGACAAGTGGAGCGCCGTCAGTCGGTGGCCTCGGGCTGGAGCAGCGAGATCAGGTTGCCGCAGGTGTCGTCGAAGATCGCGAAGCGGCCGCCGGGGATGTCGGTGGGCGGCATCGTGAACTCGACCCCGAGCGCGGTCATCCGGGTGTGTTCCGCGTCGAGGTCGTCGACCGCGAACTGGGCGAGCGGGATGCCGTCGGCACGCAGGGCGTCACGGTAGGGGGCGACCGCCGGATGGGCGGAGGGTTCGAGCAGGAGTTCGGGTCCGTCGCCGGCGTCGGGCGAGACCACCGTCAACCAGGCGTGCTCCCCCATCGGCAGGTCGTGCTTGACCACGAACCCGAGCACCTCGGTGTAGAAGCGTTTGGCGGCCGCCTGGTCATCGACGAACACACTCGTCAGGTTGATCTTCACGGGGTTCCTCCGATCGGCGGGCCGATCATGACATGCCGGCGGCCAGCCAGGAAGCCACACCGACGACGGGGCCCTCGGGCACGACGACGACGAGTGGGGTCGAGGTGGCCGCGGGCTCCGCAGCGGTCACCTCGATTCGTCGACCGACGACCTGCACGATGTGGCGGCCTTCGGCGAGATCGACGATGCCCTTGGCCCGCCACACCTCGACGGGGCGCCGATCGAGCCAGGTCGTCAACCGATCGCGCGACCAACCCGCGACCTCGACGGTGTGGGCGACGAACCCGGGCCGGGTCGGTCCGGGCTCACCTTCGCCGGCCGGCCCGCGGGGATCTCCGGCGGCCCCGACGATCGTCGACCACGGCAACGCCGCCGAGGGTCCGACGGCCAGCGGCGCGGTGGTGTGACGGGTGACGGCCGCCCGGGCCTCGGCCACGGCGTCGCGCTCGACGAGGTCGGTGCGGGTGAGGGCGACGAGGTCGGCCTCGGCGAGTTGGCGGGCGACGGTGTCGCCGACGAGCGGGTCGGCGAGGCGGTCGACCACCGAATCGGCGGCGGCGAGCACCAGGGTCGTGCCGGGCACGAAGCCGGGCGCTCTCCCCCAGCGGGCCACCGGGCCGGGGAGGCCGACCCCGGAGAGCTCGATGACGACGTGGTCGAACTCGTCGGTGCGCTCGGCGAGTTCGAACATGACGTCGGTGAGGCCGTCCGCCAGTGAGCAGCAGAGGCAACCGTTCGACAACACGATCCGGTCGGCGCCGGTCGACTCGAGCAGGGCGGCATCGACGTTCACCGCCCCGAGATCGTTGACGAGCACCGCGAAGCGGGTGCCGTCGGTGGTCGACAGCAGGCGGTTGACCAGGGTCGTCTTGCCGACGCCGAGATAGCCGCCGACGACGGTCAGGGGCAGGCGTCGCTCACCCATCGGGTCGGTCAGGACCGGCCGTCGGCGGGCTGGGGCACCCCGCCGAGCACGGTGCCCCACACCCCGATGTCTCGCAGTGCCATCGGGTCGACCTCGTAGGGATCGTCGTCGAGCACGGCGAAGTCGGCCCGCAACCCGGGACGGATCGAGCCGATCTCGTGGTCCATCTTCAGCTGGTACGCCGCACCCACGGTGATCGCCGTCAGCGCCTCGTGGACCGAGATGCGTTCGTCGGCGCCGAGCACACGACCCGACGGCGTGCGGCGATTGACGGCGCACCAGGCGACGTGCAGCGACCCGAGCGGGGTCACACCGGCGTCGCAGTGCATCGACAGCGGCACCCCTGCGGCGAGGGCGGTGGCCGCCGCGTTCATCCGCTGCGATCGATCGGGGCCGACCGTGACGTCGTGGTGCTGATCGCCCCAGTACCAGGTGTGGTTGGCGAACACGTTGGCGCAGGCCCCGAGGGCGGCCATCCGCCGGTACTGGTCGGCGGTGGTGAGCTGGCAGTGCTGCACGGTGTGCCGGTGATCGGGCCGGGGTGCGTCGGTGAGCACCCGTTCGATGGCGTCGAGATACACGTCGACGGCTTCGTCGCCGTTGCAGTGCGCGTGGACGAGCAGCCCGGCGCCGTGGAAGGCGGCAAGACGATCGGCGACCTCGTCGGGGGGTACGAGCCAGAGGCCGTTGCCGCGGTCGGAACCGTCGGGGGCCGGCAGGTACCGAGGGGGGCGGAGTCGGGCCGTGAAGCCCTGGATCGATCCGTCGAGGATGAACTTCACGTGCCCGAAGCGGAGCTTCTCGGTGCTCTCCTCACGGAGGCCGACCACCATCGCGACCTGCTCGTCGAGTCCACCGCCGAAGGCCGGGTTGTGGAAGATCGACACCCGCGCCGGGAACGACGGGTCGTCGGTGATGGCACGCCACCGCTCCCGGACCTTCGGGTTCGCGAGGTTGGTGCTGCCGAGATCGGTCAGGGTCGTGATGCCGGCGTTGCGGGCGAGGCGGCCGAAGGCCCGCAACCCGCCCTCGGACTTCATGGCCCGGTAGTAGGACGGGAACAGATCACCGGCGCGGGCCATGCCGGCGGGTTCGAGCAGCTCACCGGTGGGGCGACCATCGGCGCCGCGGGGCACGGCTTCGTCCGCGGGTCCGTCGGCCAGGCCGGCGTCGTCGATCACGGCGGAGTTGACGGTGGCGAGGTGGCCGCTCGCGTGCATCACGAAGATGCGGCGGTGCTCGGAGACGGCGTCGAGATGGCGGGCCTCGAGCCGGTCGCCGGGGAAGTAGATCGGGTCGAGCCCCCAGGCGAACAGCGGCGCACCGGGGTCGCTCATGGCGGTTTCAACCTCGGACAGCCGGGCGACGACCTCGTCGATCGAATGACAGCCCGACCAGACACGTCCCTCGGGGTCGGCCCGATCGAACCATCCACAGTAGGTGTGGGCCCACTGCCCGCCCTCGAAGCTGTGGCTGTGGGCCTCCACGAAGCCCGGCAGCAGCACCTTGTCGGCGAAGCGATCGTCGAGCGTGGCCTCGCCGTGGGCCCGGAGTTCGTCGACGGTGCCGACCGCCACGACCCGCCCCTCGTCGACCAGCACGGCATCGGCCCGGGGCCGGCCCCGGTCCATCGTGTGCACGGCCCGGGCGGGAAACAGGATCATGGCGGCCGAGTCCACCACGGCAGCCGGTCGGTCTCAAGACGACCCGGAGTGCGTCGCCCGGGGTCGCTACGGTCCGACCATGCACGGATCCGACGGCGACACCACCGCGGCCTACGACGCAGCGGCGAAGGAAGCCGAGCTCCGGGCCGAATCGGCCACCTGGGACACCTCGGCACCGGTGCCCGCCGGGCCCGACGACATCCCGATCGTCGACGTCGGTCCGTGGTTCGACTCGGGCGACCCCGACGCCTTGGCGGAGGCGGCCGCCGTGCTGCGCCGGGCCGGTGAGACCGTCGGGTTCCACCAGCTCGTCGGCCACGGGATCGACGAGGGCGAGCGAACCGCCATCCTCGACGCGGCCCGCCGGTTCCACGCCCTCGGCGAGGAGGTGAAGCAGGCGATCCGCATGGACCAGCCCGGCAACCCGGGTGGTGTCGGCTACCTGGGCTACGGCAACCGCAAGCTCCCCACCCGCGACCGGGGCAATCGCAACGCCGCGTTCATCGTGAAGCACGACGTGGGTGTCGGCCACGACGACAACCTCTGGCCGGACGAGGCCGCGGTGCCCGGCTTCCGGACCGCGGTGACCGACTACGAGCGGCGGATCAGCGAGCTGGCCGTGCGGTTGTTGCCGTTGTACGCCGCCGCACTCGAGCTGCCGCACGACTTCTTCGCGCCCGCCTTCGAACACCCGCTCTGGCGCCTGCGCCTCACCCACTACCCGCCGGGTGAACCCCGTGGCGACGGTGGCTTCGGCATCGCACCCCACGTCGACACGACCTTCTTCACGCTGTTGTTGCCCGATGGACCGGGCCTCACGATCCACCACGCCGGGCGAGACGAGTGGATCGAGGTGCCGCTCATCGACGGGGCGTTCGTCGTGAACTCGGGTGAGCTGCTCCGTCAGTGGAGCAACGACCACGTCTTGTCGACCCGACACTTCGCCGACAATCCACAGCCGGTCGACCGCTACTCGGTGCCGTTCTTCTTCAACGCCACCGCCGACTTCGTGATGCACTGCCTGCCGACCTGCCACGGCCCGGACGATCCGCCCCGCTACCCGCCGTTCTCCTACAACGAGAGCCAGGGCGTGGTGCAGGGCGAGTAGCGGAATCGACCGGGGCCCGGCCCGTCCTCCACCCCCGGGACCGTGGTGCCCCGGTCGTCACAGCTCCACACGGCCGCCGATGCGCCAGTACTCACCGTCGGCCCGATCGAGCAGTGCCTCGTCGACGAGGTAGCGCCGCAGCATGGCCGTGTCGTCGTGGAAGCGACGGAGGATGCCGTTGACCTCACGCTCGGGGTAGCGCGCACCCGGCTCGAACTCCTGGGCGAGGCGTTCGAGCACCACGAGCCGCTTGGAGCGTTTGGTCGGCAGGTGGACGAGCCTGCCGTCGACGATCGACCGATCGAGCACGGGTTGGTGATCGCCCGGTTCGCCGGCGTGCTCCCCCGTCGGCGTCGACGGTGTGGCGTCTTCCCGGGCGGCGTGTTTGAACGCCGCTTCGAGCACCACCCAGGTGCCGTCGGTGCCGGAGACGACGAGGCCACCGGACTCGAGCCGATCCAGGGCATCGACCACCACGCGGGCCTCGAGGCCGGTGTCGGTCACGACATCGTCGACGGTGGCGGCACCGAGCACGAGTGCGGACACCACCCGGAGACGGTCGGGTTCGGCGAGCAGTCCGACGAGGCGGCGGGATCGGGACATCCGCTCGACGCTAGTTCGACGAGCACGGCCGGTTCTCCCGGGTTTCGCTCCGCCGTGGCCGAACGACGCGGACGAGCCACCGGTCGGTGGCCATCGGCACCGGCGACGATCGCTCCGAATCGGAAATCTCGTCGACCGAGGGATATTTTGCGCCGCCTCACACGTCTCAGGTGTGTGAGAAGGAGCCTGACGATCGACGCGTCGCAACCCCCAGCCGATGCGGCCTCGTTCGGCCGCCAGATCCGTGCGTGGGACGCCGAACTGCGAGGCGTCGCCTGGTCGGTCGTGCGGTCGCAGCAGGCGACCGACGACGTGATGCAGGACGCCTACGAGCGTGCGTTCCGGGCACTGCACACCTTCGAGGGCGGATCGTCGATGAAGACGTGGATCTTCTCGATCGTCTACCGCACCGCGATCGACTACCTGCGCCGGGAGACCCGGCGACAACACGAGTCGATCGACCTGCTGGCCGGCTCGGCGGACGACGTTCGGACCAGCTCGTTCGCTCCGGACCCCCTCGCGGCGATCGAGCTCGAGAGCCTGCTCGACTCCTGCACACCCGAGCAGCGTTCCATTCTCATGCTCACGGCCGGCTACGGCTTCAGCTACGACGAAACAGCGGAAATTCTCGACATGAGTCGCGGCACGGTCGCCTCGAAGGTCTCCCGCCTTCGCACGCGCCTGCAGCGGTGGGAGGACCAGTGATGTTCGACGAACACGGCACGGACGAGACCCCGACCAACCCGCTCGCAGAGGAGCTCCGCAGCCGGATCCCGGAGCCGGGACCCGACTACTGGGCGGCCATCGACGCCCGTCTCGAGCAGCTCGAACAGGAGGCTGTGTCGGCCGATGACGGCACACCGCCGGTGGTGCTGCACGCGGTCGCGGAGGATCCGGAGATTCCGTCGACACCGGGGGAAGCAGCGGCCCCACTCATGCGTCTAACGAGCATGAACAACGATCAACCGTTCCAGATCGACAACGCTTCCGTTCCGGATGACGCCACGACCCGGGTCTCGCCCCGCCGGCGGCTGCTCCTCGCTGCCGCGGCGTGTACGGCCCTGTTCGCGGGCGTGGCCGGCGTGGTCGCCGCGAACAACGGTGACGACCGTCGCGATGTCGCCGTCGATGCGGCGGATGCGCCCGCCGACTCGTCGACCTCGACGGCTCCGGCCACCTCGACACCGACCACCGATGCGGCGCCCACCACCTCGGTGGTGTCGCCGAGCTCGCTGATCCCGGCGACACCGGACGACGGCGCAGACATCGAGGCGAACCCGAGCACCACCACGCCGGCACCGGCCGAGACCACGGCGACGACCGCACCCCCCACCACCGCGCCGCCGACCACCAGCGCACCGACGACCACCGCGGCCCCCGAACCGGAGGTCCGGACGATGCCGAACCTCATCGGCCAACCGGTCGACAACGCGAACGCCGCGATCTCGGCGGCGTGTGGTGTCGACGTCATCGCGATGCCGTCTCCGGCGTGGGATCCGGCCAACCCGGTCCCCGTCGACACCATCATGGCGACCTGGCCGTCCGCCGGCGGCACGATCGTGCCGGGCGACGACAACTGCTGGACCACCAACGGGTCGACGATCACCGTCTTCTACGCCAACCCCTCGTTCTGCGCCGGTCCGGACGATCCGATCGGTCTCGGGTACTGCCCGGTGGGCGGCGGCACCCCGCCGGAGGAGCCGGTGGACGAGCCGGTCGACGACGAGCCCGTCGTGCAGGTGTTCACCGATCACGTGATGCCGAACGTCGCCGGTGCCGCCTCGGTCGACGCGGCGGTCGCCCAGATCGCCGCCGCCTGCGGCCTGCCGACCGTCTACGTCTTCACCTCGAGCGCCGTCGCCGAGGAGGGCCAGGCCGTCGGTTCGGTGGTCGGATCGCTCCCCGCCGCTGGTTCGACCATCCAGTCGAACGGCAGCGACTGTGCCATCGCGTCGGGCGGCGAGTGGGTCGATGTGATCACCCTCGTCGTGGCCGTGGCCCCGGAGGAGTGATCCGGCGTCGGGCGAGCGGCGAGCGACCGCCGGATCAGCGCAGCTGGTCGGCGAGCGCCGCCAGCGCCCGGCCCCGGTGCGACATCGCCGCCTTCTCGACCGACGACATCTCGGCGAAGGTGCGGCCGTCGCCGTCGTCCGGCACGAAGACGGGGTCGTAGCCGAATCCGGCCGCGCCCCGCCGTTCGTCGATGATCGTGCCGGCGCACACCCCATCGGCCACGACCTCGTCGCCGTTGGGCAGCGCCACGACGATCACGGTGCGGAACTCGGCCCGCCGGGCGGCCGGGGTGGTGGCACCGCAGGCGTCGAGTTCGGCGAGGAGCTTCGTGACGTTGCGGTCGTCGTTCGCCGGTTCTCCGGCGTAGCGGGCCGAGATGACCCCCGGGGCGCCGTCGAGGGCGTCGACGAACAGCCCGGTGTCGTCGGCGACGGCCGGCTGGTCGGTGTGGGCACACACGGCCACGGCCTTGAGCCGGGCGTTGCCGAGCAACGTGTCGGCGTCTTCGACGACATCGGCGAGGTCGCCGGGGCGCGGGACGACCTCGACGCCCTCGGGTCCGATCTCGGCGAGGATGGCCGCCATCTCGGCGACCTTCTTGGGATTGGCCGACGCGAGGACCAGGCGATCGAGTCCGGGCACGGCACTCATGGCGTCACTCCGCTCGCGTCGGGTGCTCAGCCCCGGTCGGCCCGGGGTGCCGGCGTGGTGGCGACCACCTCGTTCTGGGCCGCCTGGATCGTCCGGATCCCGCCCTCGGCGAGGTCGAGGAGCTGGTTGAGCATGTCGCGGCCGAAGGTGGCGCCTTCGGCCGTGCCCTGCACCTCGACGAAGTTGCCGTTGCCGTCCATGACGACGTTCATGTCG
>JAHDBV010000185.1 GCA_020630195.1 Acidimicrobiales bacterium | reverse complement strand
CAGGCGGGCCACGAGTCGCCCGATCCGTCCGAAGCCGTTGATCCCGATCCGGGTCGTCATGCCCGCAGTGTCGCTGCCCCGGCGATCGCTCGGGTGAATACCAACTGAACATGCTCGCTGATCGGCCGGACCACCGGGGCCGAGTGCCGCCGTCGCCTGAGCCGTCGCTACCTGGCGCCCACCACCGTCTCGTCGGATGCTTCCGCGTCGAGGGCGGCGAGATCGGCGCGCAGCCGCTCGACGAGGGCACCGATCGGGCCCGGTCGACCCGTGTGGTACCCCTGCACGTACGCGCACCCGGCGGCCCCGGCGAGCGTGAGCTGATCGTCGGTCTCGATGCCTTCGGCGACGACGTCGAAGCCGAGTCGGTTGCCGAGCTCCACGACCGAACCGAACAGCTGATGTCGACGGAGGTCGTCGTCGCGAACGGGGAGGAACGACCGGTCGATCTTGAGGGTGTCGAGGGGGAGACGGTCGAGGTACGACAGCGACGAGTGCCCCGTGCCGAAGTCGTCCAGGGCCGTCCGCACCCCGAGCGCTCGAACCGCGGCGAGCACCCCCGTGGCCCGGTCGATGCTGCGGAGCGCCCCCTGCTCGGTCACCTCGATGGTGAGGAGGTGGGCCGGAAGACCGCTGGCTTCCAGCGCCGCGCAGACCCGCCGTCGGAGTCCCTCGCTGTCGAGTTCCTCGGCGGCGAGATTGACCGCCACACGCAACTCGGTCCCGAACGTCCGGTTGACCTCGGCGATGTTCTTCGTCGCGCGTCGCATCACCTGGTCGTCGAGTTCGGTCATCAGGCCCAGCTCGACGGCGATCGGGAGGAAACGGTCGGGGCCGACCATCTGTCCGTCGCGGAACCACCGGACGAGCGCCTCGGTCCCGACGACCCGACCGTCCAGGTCGACGATCGGCTGGTGATGGACGTCGAGGCCTTCCCCACGCACGGCGGCCCGGAGCGCCTCCTCGAGCCCCTGGCGTTCCCGAACGGCGTCGATGAGCCCGGCGTCGAAGAGTCGGATCCCGCCGTCACGTTCCCGCTTCGCGGTGTACATGGCGACATCGGCATCGCGGAGGAGATCCTCGACGTCGGTTTCGGCGGGGTCGATCCGGCGGATGCCGATCGACGCCTCGACCTCGATCCGATGACCGTCCAGATGGACCGGCATCGCGATGCGGTCGCGTAGCCGTCGAGCGATGGCGACGGCGTCCTGGGCGCCGTCGCCCTGGCCGACGAGGACGGCGAATTCGTCTCCCCCGAGGCGGGCGATCAGATCGTCGTCGCGTACCGCCGAGGAGATCCGATCGGCCACGGTCCGCAGCAGCTGGTCACCGACGGCGTGGCCCATCGAGTCGTTGATCTGCTTGAACCGGTCGAGATCGAGGTAGAGGAGTGCGGCGGCGTCGGCCGGCCACTCGCCGAGGCGGTCGCCGAGGAGGTCTCGAAGACCCCGACGGTTGAGCAGCCCGGTGAGCGCGTCGGTCGTGGCCCGCTCGCCGAGCTTCGCGATGAGGTTCTGCTCGCGTTCAGCCACTCGGCGTCCGGCCACGCCGGCGAGCAGTGCGACGGTGCCGGCCAATACGGCGGCAACGAGAATCCACTGCGTGACCTGACCGATGCCGTCGGTCTGGGTCGTGAGCGCTTCGGTCTCGATCGTGGTGAGGGAGCCGCGGAACTCGGCGAGATCGTGGCGGAACAGGCGATAGACGACGTCGAGAACGGCGAGGGCCTCCGCTCGAGCGGCCGGGTCGTCGGCGGCGAGTGCCTCGACCCCGGCCCGCACCATGCCGTCCGCTGCGTCCTCCAACCGCTCGATCCGCTCCGACGTGCCCAACAGTGCGGGCGTGGACGGGAGATCGCCGGCGAGCGCGTCGAGCTCGCGGATCTCGGCGATCAGCACGGCACCCCGACGCTCCAGCAACGCTGGCGTGTTGAGCGCACCGGCCGGTTCGCGTGCGCTGAGGAGCACCTGGTTGGCGAGTTCGTCGACGCCGGTGGCATGGCGCCGTGCGTCGGCGACATGGGCGTTCACGAGCGTGGCCTCGTCGAGCTTGCCGATGACGACCGTCCCGAGGAGGAGGCCGAGGCAGGCGAGGAAGGCGGTGCTGGATCCGATGAGCAGCAGCAGGCCGCTCGACCGGTGACGCACGGGACGACGGTGTGACACATCGAGTGATTCGGCGGCTGGAGGGCCGCCAGTTGACGGGTGAGCGGACTTCTTGACCTGATCTTGAGAGAGCGCCCACTCGAAGCTCAAGGTCGTCTCAAGATCAACCGCGATCGCTCCAGCTCGACACCTCTGCGGTGCGATGCACTCGTCATGGCCTTCACTCCCGCGTCCGTTCGATCGACGACCCTGCATCTGCGTCGCCTCGCCGTGTTCGCCGGCGCGGTCGTCGGCGTCGGACTTCTCGTCGGCTGTGCGGGGTCGGACGCATCCAATGCGGCGATCTCCGACCCGCTGCCGGCGGTGATCGAGGCAGAGCCGGCCGAGCGGACCGTCGATGCCGACGCGCTTCGGATCGGTCTGTCCACCCAGAACCTCGAACGGTCCTTCTTCGTCGGCCTCGTGGCCGGGGCGGAGGAGCGGGCCGACGAGCTCGGCATCGAGCTCGTGGTTGTCGACGGCCTCGACGACGTCGGAACTCAGCACAACGGTGTCGACGAACTGCTCGCGTCCGGCGTCGACGTGCTGATCCTCTCGCCGATCGACAGCATCGAGGCCGAGTCGATGGTCGAGCGGGCCTCCGCGGCCGGCGTCCCAGTCGTCGCCGTGGCCAACCAGGTCGGCTCCGCCGAGCAGTACGGACCGCAGTTCGTCCATCCGGACATCGTGTCGCTCGTGACCAACGACGACGTCGACATGGGCCGCAAGGCGGGGCTCTTCGTGGCCTCGCTCGCCGGGGCCGACGTGATCGACATCGCCGTGCTCGCCGGCAAGACGGGCACCGCCAACGCGGTGCTGCGGCTCGAGGGGTTCGAGCAGGAGCTCGCCGCCCTCGGTGTCGACCATCGGATCGTGTCGATGATCGACGGGAGCTGGAACGCCGACGGCGGCGCCGCCGCGTGCGCCGAGTTCGCGGCCGAGGAAGATCTCGACATGGTCTTCTCGATGTCGGACGCGATGACCGCCGGCTGTGTCGAGGTGTTCGACCAGCTCGGGTTCGAGGTCCCGATCGTGTCGATCGGCGGCAACGCCGCCGGGATCGAGTTGCTCACCGATGGTCGCATCGTCGGCTCGGTTTGCCAGAAGCCCGGCACCATGGGTGCGCTCGCCGTCGACTCGGCGGTGGCCGCCGCCATCGACGGTGAGACGAACCAGGGCCTGCGCTTCTACGAGACGCCCGTGGTCACCGCGGACCGTCTCGACGACTGCCAGCCGCAGTGGTGACGGCGAGCGGCGAGGTGGCCCTCTAACGTCTCCGGCCATGCCCGGCGCCGTGCCCCCGCTCACCGATCGCGACCGTCGTCCCCGCTACGACGGCTACCTCGGCTTCGTCACCACCCCGGCCTACTTCGACGACGCACCGCAGCGGTTGCTCGAGGTCGTCCCCGGTGGCATCGGGGTCATGCAGCGGGTGC
>JAHDBV010000184.1 GCA_020630195.1 Acidimicrobiales bacterium | reverse complement strand
CGACGCACGGGATCGAGGCGATCGATCTCGTCGTGTCGAATCTCTACCCGTTCGGGTCGAACCCGTCGGACTTCGAACACGCCGGTGGTTCGGCGTCACCGGTCGACCTGATCGACATCGGCGGTCCGGCGATGGTGCGCGCCGCCGCCAAGACCCACGCTCACGTCGCCGTCGTCGTCGACCCCGCCGACTACGAGACGGTGCTCGCCGAGATCGCCGCCGAGGGGACGACCACGTTGGCGACCCGTCGTCGGCTCGCCCGCAAGGCGTTCTCGGTCACGTCGGCCTACGACGCACGGGTCGTCGCCTGGCTCGACGCCGAGATCGCCGGAGCCTCCGTCGACGATGTCGACGATGTCCTTCCGCCGACGCTGCACCTGTCGCTCGAGCGGGCGCAGGACCTCCGCTACGGCGAGAACCCGCACCAGTCGGGTGCTCGTTATCGCCTCCAGGGGGTGCCGAGCTGGTGGGACGACGTCGTGCAGCACGGCGGCACGGGCCTGAGCTACCTCAACCTCTTCGACGCCGATGCGGCCTGGCGGCTGTGCCACGGGCTCGGCGACGGACCGGCGGTGGCGATCATCAAACACGCCAACCCGTGTGGCGCGGCCCTGGGTGCGACGTTGGCCGAGGCCTACACCAACGCCTTCGCCTGCGACCCCCGCTCGGCCTTCGGTGGGATCGTGGCGCTCAACAGCGAGGTCGACCTCGCCACGGTCGAGGCGATCGAGGGGGCGGCCCAGGCGGATCTGATCATCGCTCCGGGCTACGCCGACGGGGTGATCGAGCGCATCCAGGCGAAGCGGAAGAACACCCGGATCCTCACCGCGCCGCTGCCGATCGTGCCCGACCTCGCCGTGCGGCAGCTGTCCGACGGGTTCCTCGTGCAGGAGCGGCACCGCCTCGCCGCCTCCCGGCCCGACTGGCGGGTCGTGACCGAGCGTCAGCCGACCGACGCCGAGATGGCCGACGCCGAACTCGCCTGGCGGGTGTGTGCGTCGACCACCTCGAACGCCATCGTGCTCACGAAGGACGGCGTCGCCTGGGGCATCGGCGCCGGGCAGCAGAACCGGGTCGAGTCGGGTCAGATCGCCGCGCAGAAGGCCGACGGTCGTGCCGTCGGAGGTGCGGCGGCCTCCGACGCCTTCTACCCCTTCCGTGACGGCATCGACGCGGCGGCGGATGCCGGGGTGGCCGTCATCGTGCAGCCCGGTGGGAGCGTCAACGACGAGCAGACGATCGCCGCGGCGAACGAGCGTGGCGTGGCGATGATCTTCACCGGCGAGCGCCAGTTCCTGCACTGATCACCGGGTACCCGTCCGGGCTCGTCGTTGTCCTCGGGGCGTGTTCGACCAGCTCCCGCGGTGGAACGGCGAGGCCCAGACTCGCACCCGTTTCGCCGATGGTCCGTCCCGAGTCCGCTCGATGACGAGATTGGCGACTCCGAGGCTGCGCCAGGATCGTCGGCGAACCAGCAAGGACAGTCGTCACCAACTCCCCCGACTCCGTCTTCGTGACCATGCGCACGGAACGTCTTCGTGACCATGCGCACGGAACGTCTTCGTGACCATGCGCACGGAACGCCGGACGATCGCCGACGAGCCCGAACGGCGGCAGCTCGGCGGGGCTGAACCGTCAGCCCGACACGTCGGCCAGCACGAGGTCGTCGACCGAGACGGCGGAGCCGGTGCGCCCAGCCAGCACGGCATCGAGCACGTCGAGTGAGCCCGCGGCGCGCAGCCCTGCACCGGCTCCGAATTGCACGAAGTCGGTGTAGGGCGATCGCCACTCGCCGGGCCAGCCGTCGTAGACCACGACGGCGACGTCGGCCACGGCGGTTGTCTCGAAGACGACCACTTGGCCGCCAGGTGCGAACTCCTCGACGCTCACGCCCCACCAGATCTGGAAGCTGTTGGGGTCAAGCACGATGTCCTCGATGATCGTGAAGGAGTCAGGCGTCGCAACGAACATCCGATACCCGATCGGAGCCGACGTCGGATTGACGAGCAACGCGTCGAACTTCGGATCATCGATGCCGCTCGCGCTCACTCCGACACTCGCTCGATCGCGCGACTCACAGTCGAAGCGAACAGCGTGGCCGTACCACTGGAGCCAGCCGGCCAACGACGCCGACGTCTGCGTCTGGATCACGTACTCCTGTGACTCGGAGAATGCGATCATGACCGAACCTCTCGGGTAGCCGCGGTCGAGGGCATCGACCCAGTGGGCACGTCCGGCCGGGTCCGGCAGCCGGCCGAGCACGTTGCGGTACACGAGATCGACGAAGGCCCCGTTGTCGAGGCTGCCGTAGGTCAGGCGGAACTCATCGGAGTCGGCGAATGCCTGCGACATCGTGGGGAGCCCTGCGAGACCGTCCTTGTACTCCGCGAGCCAGTAGTCGTACCCGTCGAGATCCGGCTCGCGACCGAAGTAGGCGGTGTACAACCGGAGGATCGAATCCGTGATGTGGGGACACTCGGATTCACGGAGTTGTCGGAAGTCCTTGAACCAGAACGCCTCGAGAGCCACGAGATCGATCGGGGCATCGTGGGCGAGGCGAATCGAGCCGGCCGCACACGCACTCTCGAAGTCGAGGCTCAGCGAGGTGATCACGCCGAACCGGTCGATCGAGAGTTCGTGGATCTCGAACCAGCCGACGCCAAGGCCGGTGCAACCTCCCCCGCCGCCCGAGGCGACGAGCGATGAGGCGCCGGAGGGGTCGAGATCGTAACGACCCGTCGCGACGGGGTTCCCTGGCGCAGGGCGGAAGTACAGGGATCCCGCTGTCGTGTCGAACGGCTCGCCGACATGGATCCGGATGTCTTCGGCGGTCGCTCGACCGACCGTACGTCGATCGTCCTGCCAGAGGCGACCTTGCTGCCGCCATGCGCCGGTGTAGCCGACAGCGATGTCGACCTCGTCCACCCACGGTGCCGGTGCATCGACCCAGTCGAGATCGACCGTGCGAGACGAGTTGATCCTGATCGATGCGTGGAAGCCCAGCCCCTGCTCGCAGACCTCATGCAGGTCGAGGGCCATCGTCAACTGGTCTTCCAGCACGAAGATCCCGTCTGCCTGGATGTACTCGTACTCGTGGACGACGAACTCTGAGACTTCGTCACAACCTCGACCACCGGAACGGATCGCCACGTCGGAGATGGTCTGGTGATCGCCGACCGCGTCCGTACGCAACGCAAGGGAGAGGTGGGTCCCGTCGTGGAGAATGACGACCTCGGTCGGTCTGTCGTCGCCCGGAGCGGGCGGTGTGACGAGGTACGTCGGCGATTCCCACTGTGACCGCAGGCCCCTGAGGTCATTGCGGATCTCGACGATGGAGTGTGTGTCTTCCGCCGACACCGGGTCTGAGACGGCAAGTGTGACGCAGATCGCTGCCACCATCAGGCCCAACGCCGCCATCCGCCCCCGCATTGACCAATCGTACGGTACGTTGCCGCACCCGAACAAGGGCCGGAGACCGCACCCCTCCGTCGCAAACGCCGGGGCTGTCACCGCCCGTCGGTACCCTCGCCGGGTGGCTCGCGGGGACCGAGCGGCCGAGGGGGCCGACCGACGATCCGTGCTGCAGCGCGGCTTCCGACTGATCCTCCGGTTCATCCGGATGCACCC
>JAHDBV010000072.1 GCA_020630195.1 Acidimicrobiales bacterium | reverse complement strand
GCGTGCGCAACTCTCGGTTTCCCCGAGGGTTACTGGTGGTGTCGGAGGGGGGACTGATCCAGTTGCCACCCAACTCGACCTGCCGCTGCTCTGGATCTCCAGCGATCGGTGAGTCCGTAGCGCTGCTGCGCTGCCCGGCTTCCGGGCGAGCAGTGGTTGATTCGGCACGTTCTAGCGGAACGGTACACACGTGCATCGGGCGATGTGGTTAGGACCGCAGCTGGCCGATCGACGGGCTGCTCCCAGAACGGGGGCCGGGCAATGAGCGACCTTTACGGAACACAGTGTCGTTCGGGCGGCTCACATCACTAGCGAGCCGAGGCTGGCGAGGACCTCACAGCTCCAATTCTTCCGCCTCAGCGCGCACTTTCGGGTGATACCAAAACCCAGGGTGCACTACCTCGGGGCGCGTGGCCGCACTGTGTGCGCCTTCAAAGTACCGCTCAAGCAGACGGTTTGGGAAGCGGAAGTTGGGACCGTCACGTTCGAGGAGTCCCGCCTTGGAAGCCTGGCCGAGGAACGCCTTGAGCCGCAACGGCGTACGGCCGGCGCGGGCGTTGAGGACCTTCTGGAATGCGTTCCAGAAGGCGAAAGCAGTAATGCCGTCAACGAAGAAGACCACAGCTGGGAGGAACCCAAGCGCGATCGGATAGACGAACGGCTTCCATACCTGGGAAGCGATCCAAAAGATCGAAAGCGGCGCCCATGGTCCGATCGCCTTGACGATCGAAACCAACGACCAGACTGATCCAGCGAGAAGCCCGATAGCTAGTCCGAAAAGAAGGTTACTGAGAGCGACATCGGCTGAGTTCTTAACAACCGAGGCCCAGCCACGGCGGGTGTCGACCTCTCCTGGCCGGCCATGGCTATGTGGAAAGATCGAGTGGCCAGCCAGAGCCACTCCCAAGAGCGCGCCCGTCAACGCGCCGCCACGCCCCCCTGCTGCGAGTCCGGTCAGACCCCCGACGAGCGCGACCAGGACGAGCACCCTCGGAGCGAGTCTCGAAATCGTCGACGAGGATGGGAGTACGTCCGTAGATCGAATCGCCGATTGCCGATTCACCGTCATCCACGAAGCGATGTGGCCGAGATACTGCGCCGACTCCGCCGGAAGCCCCGCGGCGTCGATCATGCGATCTACCCACATCTGGAGCAAGGGTGGACCAGCTCCAGCTGACCTCCCGCCCCCTTGAGAGAGCCAATCCGCCATCGTGACGACCTCGAGCAGGGTTCGGGGCGCCCCCAGGCCAGCGTCTCTAACGCCCTTCTGCGCAGTCTCTAGATCACAGCCAAATCGCTCGGCCACAAGCTGCGCAGCGTCGAGCTCGTCCAGGTCGAGCACGCTCGCCTCGGTCACGAGGGGGTGATTGACCTGATTCTGCGTGATGAGCAAGAAGCCCGGATCCCACTCAAGCAGTCCCTCGACAAGCTCGCGTTGCCGCCTATCGCCAGCGGCGACTAGGTCGACGATCGGGAACGCAATGTGGACCACATCTGCCGCGATCGACCGGTCGAGCTGATAGCGCAGATTGATCTCAGACTCGAGCCATGCACGCACGTCTCCGCGGAATCCGCTGGCTCTCACGAACACCGGTACTCGCCCGTCTTTCTCCAGCACGCAGCGAGAAAGGCCGATCGCCGCAACCTCGGCACCGCTGCCGATTCGGCCCGACACCGACAGGCGGAACCCAGCGGTTCTCAGTAGCTGGTGCATCCGGCTCTCGACCAGCCCATCGCTCTCCACGCCGCCGACAGAGACTCGGACTTGTTTGAGCCACTCCAGCGCGTAGGGAACCGAACGAGTGTCCAGGGACCGCGCTGCCGCCTCAAGAGCAAGGTTTTCAGCCGGGAACCGGGTGGTCTTGCCTTTCCCGAACAGCGCGTGAATCAGTCCGACCACAAGGCCAGCAGCTGCGCCAAGGGCCGTGTAGACGCCGACCTCGCTTCGAAGCGAGGCACCATCGTCGCCGAAACGGATCAAGGTCACGAGCGCCCCGGCGGCGGTCCCGATCGTTACCCATATCGCAATGCGACCGGGGGCACCCTGCCATCGCTGCCCCATGCGAGACAACAATCTTCCTCGCGCGCGAATCAACACCGCCGGCACGATACCGAGGCCCGAGTGTGCGATTGGCCGAAAGGGTCTGTTGCAGTTGGTGTGGTCCAGCTGAGTTGCGAGGGGGCGGCGCAGCCGCCCCCTTGAACCTGTATAGAGACCTGTAACAGCTCTACCGCCAGGGCTTGTCGAGGATCTTCGCGATGTTGGCGAGTGCTAGCCAGTCTTGGCTCATCGCCTGCGAGTCAAGACTCAGCTCGTCGGGAAGGTTCTCGATAAAGCTGAATCGTGCCGCGTGCTGGCCTGCTGTTGGCCACGGAGCGAGGCGTCTGCTGGCAACGGCCGTGTGGAAGAGTCCGCAGGTGGTGAGGCAGAGGCCGCTTGGAAGAGCCGCGATGGTTTCGGCGGGGAGTTCGGGCTGAGAAGTGCCTTCTGGGCGAGGCTGTTCGCCGTTGCCTGCGTCGGCAAGCTTGACGAGGCGCTGAAGTCCGGTCGCGATCACCCTTCGGCGCCGTCGTTGGGTGTACTCGTCAGAACGGGCTGCAAGCAGCCGAGCCAGGATCGACGCCAGTGTCTCGCCGGCTTCGATTGAGACGGCGCTGATGAGCAGTGGTCGTTCTGGGCGTGTCTCGGACCAGATCCCCGCGTGGAGCTCAGCCACACATTCTCGGAGATCCAGGATAAGCCAGTCGCTTGGCGACTCAGGGGCAAGCGGCGAGGGCGCCACAAGTCCAGCTTCAATGAGGAGGATGGGTGCGAGCCGGCTTCTGGCGGTCACGAGCTCCGCGGGCGTCGCGTCGACGATCGAGCGGTACCTCTCGATGCTGAAGATGTCGTCGTAGAGGTTGTCGACGAGGACTAGTGCGTCGTCCATGCCATGTTCGGACAGGAGTTCCGCAGCTCTCGAGCGATGCGAGAAGCTCGGCACCTTCTCACACTTGCGCCAGTAGAGGATTGTGCGCCTGGTGACACACAGTTGAGCCTCTAGCTTCTCGTCAGAGATGCCGTGGTGGGCCAGTAGGGCGAACAGCGCGGTGTTGGGGTGCTTCCAGTTGGTCATAAGGACTCCTTCTTCTTGGACCAGTGAGCGGCCGCCGCGCATGGCGCGACACCGTTCACAGATCTCATGCCGCGCGAATCGGGATCTGCAGTTTGCGATTCCCGCACCTGGGCGCTTCACCGAGCTCGATCGGCGGCCGGTTCCGAAGAGTTCGCAGCACTTTTCGGAACTCTTGGTCGCGCAGCTACTCGGCGCAGTTGTGTGCTCCGTGCTGGTGAGCCGAGGTACGGAGCCAGCGGAAGGGATCCTCCGATGGAGCTCAAGTTGGACACGCGAGGAACTCGCTGGATAGCGGCAGCCGCAGCCGAGCCGCTGCTGGACTTCGAGACAGGGCAGCGCCGATTGGATCGCGACGGACAGCCGCTGTCGGTCGTGCGGGTGGTTGCGTTCGCAGGCGACGGCGCGGAGGTGATGCGGGTCAAGGTCGCAGGCGACGTCCCCGACGTGGCGTCCGGTACCGCTCTCGAGATCGATGGTCTCGTTGCGACGACCTGGGAGATGGGAGGCCGGCACGGAGTCAGTTTCCGAGCTGCTGCCGTCCGGGTCGCAGGTAGCGAGCGCGGGACGACGAAGCAGTGAGCGTCGAGCAGCGGGGTGACTTCGACCCCCTGCGGCGCCTACTCGTGCACTTCCGGCTCGAGTTCGCCGTTGCAGCGGCGGCCGCCTTCGGGCTGGCAACCGTGGGGCTCTTACTGGGTCGGATGTTGATGTGGGCTGCGTTGCTGCTCACGACTGCAGCGCTTGCAGGAACCGGGTGGTGGCGGCCAATCGCAATGCGACTATCAGCAGAGCGGGATCGGCGACGCATTCTTCGCTGCGCTGAGGACTCCGGCGGGGCGCTCTCCAAACACCTCCCGAGGGTGCGATGCCGGCGCCGGCCGTCAGGCGAACTCGTCACCGATCTCGTCCTGCGGAGCGGGACGTCGCGCGCCGACGTCGAACGGCTCCTCCCGCGGCTCGCTGTAGCGCTGCGCGCGTTCGACTGTTGGCTCGACGAGACGAACCAGCGCTCCGATCGGGTGCGTGTCGGAGCAACGTTCGTCGACCACCTCGCAACAGAGAGCGGGTTCGTGCCGGGCCCTGGGACTCGCACCTCCAGGGTGTCGATCGACGGCATCGTGTTGGGTCGAGACCGGCGTGGCGCCGAGGTCCGAGTTCACCTCTTGGGTCGGCATCTTCTTCTGGGCGGGCTGCCGGGCTCCGGGAAGTCCTCGGCGATGTCGCTCACGATCGATCAGCTCCTCAGCGACCCGGCGACCTGTGTCTATTGCCTGGACCCGAAGATGGTTGAGTTCCAGTCCTGGGCTGGACGACTTGCCCGCCTGGCTGGCCCGGACCTCTCCGAAGCCTTGCCGGTGGTGCGGGAGGTCCAAGCCCTGATGAACCGACGCTTTGAGGAGCTGGCGGCAACCGGGCGACGCCAGGTGAGCGCAGGAGACTCCCTGGTCGTCCTCGTTGTTGATGAGTTGCCGTTCTACTTGGCGAAGAGCGCTGGCCCTGGTGTGGTTGAGTTCACCGAGTCTCTGCGAGATGTCGCCGCCCGGGGGCGAGCAGCTGGTGTGATCATCGTGGCATCGGCCCAGCGGCCGACCGTCGACGCGATTCCGGCCGCAGTGCGTGACATGTTCGAGGTGCGGCTGGCATTTCGGTGCTCGAGCCCAGACGCGTCGGACGCGATTCTGGGGCGCGGTTGGGCGAGCCGAGGCTTCGATGCCTCGAAACTCGTGCCTGGCCGTCCTGGTCTCGGGTATCTGCTCTACGAAGGCGCTGCCCCTACAGCGGTCCGAACCTTCCTGCCCCGTCGAACGGACGTCCCCGCTGCCGAAGGAGGCGATGGCCGGTGAGCGCTCCGACGGAATCGGTGCTGGCGCTGGCGAGAGATGCTGACCGCTATGCCGAGTTCGAGCGGCAGGGCAGGTCGTGCGGATGGTGCTCGCGCCCTGTTCAGCTTGGGGGCGGGCTGGCTATTGCGGATCGGGCGACTGGGGAGCTGCTCGAGGTACGCAACCCGGGGTCGGACGCGCCACCGGTGCTCACGCGCTGCGGCAACCGGCGACGTGTCGCTTGCCCCTCGTGCTCGGCGCTCTATGCAGGGGATAGTCGGCACATCGTCATCGAAGGTCTGCGCTCCGCTCGCGCACAGGTCGTGATCTTCTTCACAGCGACGGCGCCAAGCCATGGTGCGGTCCATCGGTCATCCGCTGATCCGTGCCCGACCGCCGAGGGCGCGTGCCATCACCAGGCCAGGCGTTCATGTGAGACCACCCATGACCCTGCGTCGGCGATCGTCGGCACGGCGGTCTGCTCGTCCTGCTATCGCTACCGCGACGCAGTGCGCTGGAACGCTTCAGCGCCCGATCTGTGGCGCCGCACCACCATCGGGTTCCGTCGGTCCCTCGCCGCTGTGCGAGGTCTCCCTCAGGCGGAATCGAATGCGAGCGTCCGACTGTCCTTCGTGAAGGTCGCCGAGTTCCAGGCACGTGGCTCCGTCCACTTCCACGGCCTGGTTCGCGCAACAGCTCAGAGTGCCGCCACGCCAGTCCCGATCGAGGCTTCTGACCTTGCCGAGGCGGTCGATGACGCCTTCGAAACGGCTCGATACCCACTTCCGGACGGATCGGCTGTGATCCGGTGGGGACGGCAGCTCGACGTTGCGCCCGTTGATGCCAGTGACGACGAGCATGGCCGACGACTGGCCAACTACCTGGCGAAGTACGTCACCAAGAGTGCGACCGACGATCCCGTGCTGGGACGGCCGATCCTTGACCGTGGTGACCCACGCCTGGGTGCGATCTCGGAGCATCACCGTCGATTGGTTGAGGAGTGTCTCCGAGATCCCGCGCTCCGCCGCTCGTCGAACACGTTCGGCTTCGGCGGCCATGTCCTTACCAAGTCTCGAGACTGGTCGGTGACGTTCGGACACCTGCGTGATCGTCGTAGGGAGTGGGCCAAGAGCGGTAGCGATGTCCGTGTCGTGGGTGAGCTCACGCCGATCGGGTTCGGTTGGGAGACGAGCGGCGAGCAGTTCCTGGCCAGACATCGGGCCCGTGGGGCGATTGAGTCTCGTCGAGCTGCGAGGGAAGACCGATGAGCGACGACTGTCCAGGTGGGCCTGCTGGGTTGGCGGGTGGTGTGCTCGCAGGGGCTGAGCACGTTCTCGCCGAGTTGATCGCGAACTACGTTGCGGCGAAGCGGGAGGTTGAGCGTGGCGGGGAAGCAACAGCAGATAGCGACGGCGGGGGCGGGCGAGAAGAGCTTCGCCCTCTACGCCCGGACGTCGACAGACGACAACCAGAGCCCAGCTGATTCGCTTGCCTGGCAGCGGGACGTCGCCCAGCAACTGCTAAGTGGAGTGTCTGGGCGAATCGTTGAGGTCTTCCACGACGTCGATGTCAGCCGGTCAACGGTCTGGCGTCAGCGACCGCAGGCTTCTGCCTTACTCGCAGCTCTCCGCTCGCCGTCGAGGGCCTGGGATGCCGTGGTTGTTGCAGAGCCACAGCGTGCGTTCCAGGGCGGTGAGTTTGCCAACGTGCTCCCGATCCTGACCGAGTTCGACACTGAGCTGTGGGTTCCCGAAGTCGGCGGTGCGATCGACCCCGACTGCGACCATCACGAGATGGTCATGCTCCTGTTCGGCGGCATGAGTAAGGCTGAGCGGAACCGGGTTCGTACGCGAGTGCGGGCAGCGATGCGCACCCAGGCGTCTCAAGGCCGTTGGCTGGGAGGACGCCCGCCGTACGGGTACGAGCTACGCGACGGTGGGCCACACCCAAACCCGGAGAAGGCCAGGAACGGCGCCAGACAGAGATTTCTTGAGATCAACCCAGAGCAGGCAGACGTGGTCCGCGAGATCTTCGAGCTCTACATCGACGGTGCGGGCCTCCGCACGATCGCGTCGCACCTGACCCGGCGAGAAGTTCCGTCACCATCAGCGAGCGACCCTGCCCGCAACACGCACAGATCCGGGTCCGAGTGGAGCGGAAGCGCGATCCGGGCGATTCTCCAGAACCCGACCTACAAGGGCGAGCGAGCATTCGGGCGAACAACGAAGAAGGAACGTCTCATTGATCCAGATCGCCCCGAACTCGGCGTTCGGATGAAGCAGATCGCGGCGGATCAAGCTGCGTCGGTTGGGTCGTGCCCAGCAATCGTGACGCCTGAGCAGTTCGCCGCTGCAGGTGCTCGCAACCCCTCCCGCCCCAAGGTCCGTCAGCGCCGCGCAGCTCCGGGGAAGTACCAGCTCGCCGGGCTGGTGAGGTGCGGCCACTGCGGTCGGGCGATGGAAGGACGGTCCGACCGTCGAGCTAGCGGCGAGGTACACGTCCTCTACCGCTGCAGGCCGAGAACGAACACGACGCTCGTCGACCACCCGAGGACGCTTGCGGTCAGCGAGAAGCGGATCAACGCATCGCTCGACGAGGCGTTCCAGCAAGCCGTCAGCGGCCCCTATCGCGAGACATGGGTGAACGAGATCCTGCAGCGCCAGCCGGGATCCGGGGGGACCAAAGAGCTCGAGCGCAGCATCGAGGCCCTCCGGCAACGTCAGCTACGCCTCGTCGAGTCGGTCGCCCTTGGGACCTTCGAGGCTTCGGAGATCGCGCCCGTCGCTGAACAGCTAAGGCGGGAGCTCGAAGAGCAGAGATCAGAGCTGAGGTCGAGATCGACGGCCGCACCTGTGCTCACCCGGGCCGAAGTCGAGGCTTCCCTCGACGGTCTCCGAGACATACTCGATGGAGAGCCCTCTGCGCGGGCTGCGCTGCTAAGGGCGGCGGGGCACCAAGTCGTCTTCTCTAAGACGGACGGAGACTCTTCGCTCCATCTCCATGCCACTCTGCAGGTGGCTAATGGTGGTGTCGGAGGGGGGACTTGAACAAACCTCCCCACGGCGGCATCTGGCGTCGCACTGCGGTAACCAGCGTCCCTGAGCGGCATCTGGCGACCACCGAAACCGCTCCCTACCGCTTGTTACCGCTCCAGGACGCTGGACGCCATTAGCAAAGCATTAGCAACACGACACCCCTGGGCGAGCGCTGCCTACTTCCGCTTATTCGGCCGACGAGTCCGGACCACGCCGGCCTCGTCCAGCACTGCCTTCGGCACACCGAACTCCCGCCACGTCGAATACGAGATCCCTTTCCGCTCCGAGTAACTCGCAGCCACAGCAACAAACGCCTGCTCCAACTCATCAGCTACATCCGAACCGGACAGGTCAGCCAACTGCCGGGCGAGATCCTCACGACGCTGGAGCAGATCCAACCGAGGAATCCCAACAGCAGACTCCAACTCCCGGCTCACTGCCTCCATCTCGGACTCGACCCGACGGCGATCCATCTCACGCCGCACCGGCGGACCGAACTCCTCGAGATGCTTCAGATACGAATCAACCGCCCGGGTCTCTCGACGCCCAGCAGCCATCTTCTCCTTGTGCGCAGCACTTATCACCGTGGTGGCCATACCAGCTCCGATCGACCCAAACACCGGCGACGTTAGTTCGACAGACCCGAAACGAACGGCTCCGCTTGCACAGGGCCGGGCGGTCACTGGTCCCCGCCCGCGAGGGCACGATGAAGGCATCACCCAGGGTGGCGGCCCGCTACTCTACGTCTAGGAGTGGCAAAAAGGCGGTCGCAGCATGCGATTCAAAGCAGTATCTAGCGGTGTGGTGTTAATCGGAGGGCTGCTTGCCGACATCTCCGGAACTGCGGGGGCGCAAAGCACATGCACGATCGTCGGCACAGCCGGCGATGACGTGCTCTACGGCACTGATGGCCCGGACGTGATCTGCGCGCTCGGCGGCAACGACACCATCGACGGCCTCGGCGGCGACGACCTCATCTACGGCGGCCCCGGCAACGACACGATCAACGCCGGCTCTGGCAACGACCGGGTGTTCGGACTCGATGGCGACGACGCCATCACCGGCGGTCCCGGCAACGACCGCCTCGGCGGCGGGAACGGCGAAGACACCATCAACGGCGACAACGGCGACGACATCATCTGGGGAGCCAACGGAAACGACCTCCTCAACGGCGGGTTCGGCTCAGACCGGATCTGGGGTGGCGACGGCGACGACGGCATCAACGGCGGCGTTGTTTCAGCGGAAACCACCTCCGCCGATACCGACGTCCTCGGCGGCGGCGCTGGCTACGACGACATCTTCGGCGACGATGGCAACGACGTCATGTACGCCGGTCCGGGCGGTGCTCGCCTGACCGGCTTCGGCGGTGACGACCTTCTCGTCGGAGCCTCCGACGAGAGCCCGGTTCAGATCTTTGCAGGGTCTGGTGATGACACGATCGTTGTTGGTCGCTCCAAGACGCCGACAAGTGCGGAGTTCGAGATCGTGGACCAGGATCTGTTTGGGTACAACTGGATCGTCACGGGGCCAGGAGACAACACCGTCTATGGCTCACCCAATGATGACTTCATCAACGGGAACGCAGGAGCGTCGATCGCCTTCGGTCGAGGCGGGGACGACTTCATCGAGCTCGGCGGCGGGAATGCTGACGGTGGCGAGGGTGACGACATCGTCACGACGTTCGGCGGCCGCGCCCTCGGTGGCCCCGGGAACGACACAGTCTTCGCTTTGAACGGGCTGGCTGACGGCGGTCCGGGGAGCGACTTCGTGCAGGGGTCCGGAACGTGCCGGCCCGGTCGCGCGGAAACCCGGAAAGCGATCCACGCTTGACGGCCGCCACGCGGATGGAAATCATCGCGCCCAACCCCCTCCTATCGGCGCTGACCAATCCAATGAACAGAGCTAACTAACGAACCAACTCCGGAAGCACGGCCATCAATCGGCACCGAAACTTAGTCCGGCCAACGCTTCACCATTTTCCTCGAGGTACTGAGCAACAACAAGGACTCGAAGCCTATTCACTTCGGGCTGGATCAACTCTCGACACTTGAAGTACGCCCAGCCATGGCGTCTGTCTATCTCAAGCGCCTCCTCAAACGTGATCTCCCCAGCTTGCCAGGCCCCCGCGGCCGCAAACACGACCTCGTTCAGGTCCTCAATAGATCGGATATCCCCGTACCCCTCAGCATCAAGGCAATCGAACTGCTGAACCTCGAGCTCGGCGTACTCCGCACTTGCGAAGAAACGCTCGTCCATATAGGCGGCATAGTCCTCCGCCAACTCTCGGACTGCCTGGGGGTCAACACTGTACGGCACCTGCTCGTTCGCCCACGCTCGGCACCCCGTTCCTAGCTGCTCGCCAGTGCTGGGGTCGAGAATCGGGCCGCTATTGAGGATCCGACTCTCCACCTCCTCAGACCCGGTTGCGTTGCCCTCTTGCTCCAGCGGCATTTCCGGCTCCAGCTCCTGCATCTGTCTCTGGAGCTCGACGAAGCCTGTGCCGAACTCGCGCGCAAACTCGGCGGCGTCTTCGACCGCGACCGCGGCCGACTGCTGCTCAGGAAGACGTTCGATATAGCCCGAGAGGCCATTGTAACGCGCGCACTCCGTGACGAGCTCTGCCACATCAAGTGTGCGCTCGAACTCCTCGGCGGAGCCACTCAGGAATCGCTCCAGCTCATCGACACTGCGTGAGTCGACCTGTGCCTGCTGCTGACCGCAGCCCGAGAAGGCTGCGGCCAACAGCACAACGACCGCAAGGCGTTGCGGCGACCTTGGGTTGGCTTTCACTACCAGAACTTCCTACCACCCTTCCAAAGCCCGTTGGTCGCTTGATAGTTGTAGTCGCCATTGGTTGCCGAGTAGCTCGCCCGAACAGCCGAGAAGTAGTTGCTGCTGTCATACTTCTGCGAAATCAGGCCGCCCGAGCTGTAGCGAATCGCCACATGGACCGTCGCGCAATCGGTATCACCTGATGAAATCGCCATCTGACCCTGACCAGCATAGTTATATCCATAGCCAACCGTCGTGCTACAGTTCCACCCCGAACTAGTGAAGGTGCTATATGCATCGACAGGCGAAGCTGAAACAAATGCTCCGCCGGCCACCGCCAAACCCAGAAGTCCTCGCCTAATCCTCGCACCCATTGCCATCTCCTCCGGAAGCGCCTCACCCTGAGTCGCCACCCGCTGGCACACTACTGACAGGTTTTGCAGGCGTCAAGCGGCCACTCTAAACCCAATCGCTATGATCCGGCGCACGCGTAGATTCGGATCGCAACCGCGCGTCTCGAGACCCGACGTAGCTTGATCAGGTTGCCCCCTCCCCCCGCTCGCGTCAACGACACACCTCGACGGCCCTGACACCCAGCCGCATCTAGTCACTTGTGCGATGGGGGCTCAACCTGTCGCCTGGCTTCGAGAAGGAGGCAATCGCCGCCCCTAAGGGTCTAGCAGAGCTCCGCCGAAGCCGACGCGTTCAGTATCCGTCCCGTGTCCGCATGAGAGCGGCAGAAGTATCGGAGCCCTTCAACGAGTCCTACCGACTCTGCATCACCCGTCAACGGCGCGCTCGAGATCTGCAAGTGGTGCTCAGCTGAACGCCTGCAGCTCACCGCCATACCCCGCACGATCTGAACGACTTCGTCGGCCTTGGACACAACCCCGAGAGCAAAGTCCGCTCGGGTGCCGACGACCTCACCTCCTCGCGCTCGAGCATAAGGCGACTTCCGGCAGCAGGTCCGCCGGAGACTCAACTCAAACGGAAGCAGCGACGAGCCCGTAGAAGCCTGCTGCGAGGAGCATCGACACGACTACAAAGCTTGCCGCCCAGTCACTTCTGATGAGCAGACCCGCCGCCCCCGAGAGGCACAGATACAGGACCACGTACAACCTGTGCGGAACGTTAAGGCCCACTAGCAGCCACATCGCAGTGGCGCCCACGAACACCAAGAACACTAAGCGCGAGAGCGGGAAACGAACCATGACGCCATTAGAAGCCCTACCGACACAGAACCTACTGCTCCAATCAACAGCAATGGGGCACTTCTTTCAGACCCTGACACAGGCTCGACGGTAAACGCGACTGCGGCGGTCTCGTCGCCGCCGCTTCGAGCTACCGCATTTATCCACACCGGCTCAGCGGACCGCACCTGAACGTAGACCCTCGCTCTGTCCTCGTTCAGAGGATCGCATTCTGGCGCTGAAACCCCTGCATCGCCGTCGAGAATATCTACCGCCAAACGATCGCAGAGGCGTCCAGGCTCGGAGTGACCGACGAGATCAAACTGGACCTCAGCTTCACCGCCAATAACGAACCGATCCGCTGGGTTCGCTACCAGGGTCATAAAGGGAGGTTCCGAACGCTCCGAGACATCAAACTCCGTCACCGTCGCAGCGATGAGGGCTATCCCAGACGACGGGCTCGATTCCCAGTCGACTATCAACGGCAGCGATAAGGAATCCTCACGCAGAAGGTTCGACTGCAGAAGGTTGGCAAACTCAACCGTCACTGTCGTGTCCACCAGTTCACGCGAAAAGCTCCCGTCGGAACCAAAGCCTCCGACTACAGGGCCGTCTGGCCCGACCTCCAACTTAACCTGGTAGATCGCCCAATCACCGGCCTGAACCGTGATGGAGAGCCACTCGCCCTCAGTTGGGAGCGCAGTGACCTCGAAGTCGAGTCGACCGCTGCCCCACCACCAAGAGTCCGGCCCCTGACGGGCGCCAGGAGGAGCTTCTAGAATGACTTCAGTCGGTACCTGACCGGATTCAGCTGCAGCCGGCGCACTTGCCGCTGCCGACATCCCTGCTGCCAAGGCTGCGGCAAGTGCACATCTCACCCACCTAGTCAATGAAGACCTTTGTCTGCACCTGGTTGTTGCCATAGTGAGTAGTCCACTGAGAGCCCGGCATCGGGCTACCTGACAGTGACGGATTGAGAACGGTCTGCGAGTGGACGTAGTCACTATTCGCCCACATGTAGCAACACTGGTAGTCAACGGTCCAGCCGTTCACCTGATCGAGCGGACCAGCAAACCAGTTCTCCGCAACATCCGGATACCCATTGTGACGGTTGAAGCAGCCAGGACTGTCGTTGAAGTCGAGGTGCGTCGTCCCGATCACGAAATAGCCGAAGGCAGGATGGTAGAAGCGATCCTGAACGCTGTGCCAGTTCGGCCGAGGCCCGTAGAGCCTCATGTGCTCTCTCCAGATGCTCGGGCAACCCTCGAGGAAGTCGTTACTCACGTGCCCTAGCTTGTGGCCGGCATCGTCATCCCAAGACAAGGTGCCGTCGGTCTCGATGACCTTCATTCGCATCCAACCACCCTGACCACAATAGAACTTAGAGTAGGGTGACAAGTTCTGCCCCAAGTTACACATTCCGTTCTTGATCTTGTCTACTTCGGCGTCGTTCCAGAACATGTAGCTCGCCGGCCAATCAACTAGCGAATTGCTACCGGTGCCCTTCGAGTCCCAGTAGCTCCATGCCGAAGGGAACGGGTCATTCGAACCGAATCCAACCAAGGGGTTAGATGAGTTCGTACGGGTGTGGTTGGCGCTTGCAGTTCCTGACGAAACCACAAAGCTCAGCAGCATCACGGCCGTCAGGCTCAGCAAAGCCGAGGCAACAAACCTCACAGATCGCTCCATCGTCCTCATTCCTCACCTCCAGCCAGCTCGGTGTCGCTCAACCAGTAGCGCTTGCCCTCGATGTCGACTGCAACGAGGCCTTCGCCGTTGCGAACCAGTTCACCATGTTCATCGATTGGCAACCGAACGTCGATTTGCTCGCCGATTCGCTCAACCTCCAGCGACTGCCCGTCGGCCCCGGCCGGCCAATAGCTGATCGAACGCAGCGAGCCGTCAATGTCAACGGCGACCATGAGAGCGTGAAGATCCTTAACTCGAATTCGCTCCGGTGCTCGCAATCTAGGATCGAGCTCCTGGATGGCCGGCACATAAGGAGATGGAAGGACGAGGACTGTGTCCTTTGGGCGCTGGAGAGTTGTGAGGTACTCGTATCCGATGATGTCACCAGTAACGCCGTCCACGATCGGCCCGAGGGCAGTCGTTGACGCCCGATTCAAGACTCCATTCAAGTTGCCCTGCCCCGCAATCTCGAAGTTGCCTTGAAGCCCCTTTCCGCCACCGTTCGCAAGGTACGTGACAGCAGCGAGCTCCAGGGCTTCAACCTGCGCCGGTGGCAGATCGCTGACCTCGGGCTCGGTCAACTTCTCGGGTTCGAGGACCGGGATCTGTTCGATCACGACGCTCGTATCCCGGTCCGCAAATGCTGTAGTCGATCCGACAGCTAAGACCCCGACGAGCACGCCTACGCACACCCCTCCAGGACTCAGCACACCCTTACTGCTGCCTCTCATAGGCGACGTTCTAACACTGGCGCCCAAAGGCTGCAAGCAAACACGTCGCAGATCGAGCATGGTGAACCTCTCCGGGTATTGCGCAGGCTCGATCCCTTGGGAGGATGGAGCCATGTCAACACAGCGACGCCCTGGGAGGTATCCCGCGGAGCTTCGTGATCGAGCGGTCCGGATGGTCCTCGAAGCTGAGCAGCACACGTCGTCTCGGTGGGAAGCGATCTGTTCGGTCGCGGAGAAGCTCGGCCCGACACCGGAGACGATCCGGATCTGGGTTCGCCGGGTCGAGATCGACACCGGACAACGCCCCGGCCTCACCTCTGATGAGCGTGAACGGTTGAAAGCGTTGGAACGCGAGAACCGTGAGCTCCGTCGAGCGAACGAGATCCTGAAAGCAGCGTCGAGTTTCTTCGCGGCCGAGCTCGACGGCCGGCGGAGATGATCGCGTTCATCGACGCGCATCGTGATCGTTTCGGGGTCGAGTCCGTCTGCAGGGTGTTGCAGGTGGCCCCGTCGACGTACGGGTCAGCGAAACGACGGCCACGATCCGCACGCTCCCGGCGGGACGAGATCTTGAAGGTCGAGATCACGAGGGTCCATGCCGAGAACTTCGGGGTCTACGGCGCCCCGAAGATCTGGGCCCAGCTCAACCGGGAAGGGATCCGGGTTGCTCGCTGCACCGTCGAACGGCTGATGCGGGAACTCGGCCTCACCGGAGCGGTCCGAGGCCGCCCGAAACGAACCACGATCCCCGCTGACACTGTCGAGCGGCCACGAGATCTCGTCGATCGCCACTTTAAAGCCGAAGCCCCGAACCGGCTCTGGGTCGCAGACCTGACATACGTGCGCACGTGGTCGGGGTTCGTCTACGTCGCATTCGTGACCGACGTGTTCTCTCGCCGGATCGTCGGTTGGCACGCCTCGAAGTCCCTCAAGACCGACCTTGCTCTCCATGCGCTGGAACAAGCGATCTGGGACCGGACCCGCAGCGGGGAGAACCTGACCGGGCTGGTTCATCACTCCGACCGAGGCGTTCAATATCTCGCGATTCGCTACACCGAACGCCTCGCGGAGAACGGGGTCGTGAACTCGGTCGGGTCACGCGGTGATTCCTACGATAACGCGCTCGCCGAGTCGATCATCGGGCTGTTCAAGACCGAACTCGTCCGGAACAAGGGCCCCTGGCGCGGGCTCGACGACCTCGAGCTCGCCACCCTCGAATGGGTCGACTGGTTCAACCACCGCCGCATCTTCCACGACCTCGGCCGCGTCCCACCAGCCGAGTTCGAACACGCCCACTACCGTCAAACCACCCCCGGCAACAGCGCCGAAACTCAAACCACCACGCCTGCGTGAAACCCGGGGAGGTTCATGGAGCGCCATCAGTTGGGGCGGTTGCCAACTCGTGTCGTTGGACAAGGGGCCTACCGCGGGCTTCGGTGAAAGGTCTGTCCAGGCGTCGATTGACTCTGGCCGACGACGCGTACGGCGCTGTCGAGCCAGGAGGTCCGAGGCCGCCGCACCCCCAACCTCGTGCGCCGCTCTGACCAGGACCGGGTCTGCCGCGTGTTGAGGTGACACATCGATTCAGGCACCGGCCGCATCGGGCCGACGACGAGCACGGTGCTGCCTGCCAGAAGGTCCGAGGCCGCTCATTTGCAAAACACTTGCAACCACGACACCCCGACCCCACACACCGCTCTGACCAGGGAAAACGCCGACCTCCGTAAAGGACGTGGGATTTTGACCCCCACGCCCCAGAAATCGGCAAAACCCCAGGTCACAGCGCTATCACCCGCTCGGCCAGCGAGACCCTGCGTCCAACACCCCGGGAGCCGCAACGGTCTGACCAGGAAAAACGTGATCGTGTCGGAGGGGGGACTTGAACTCACCTCCCCTTGGCGGCATCTAGCGTCATCCTGCGGTAACCAGCGTCCCTGAGCGGCATCCAGCGACCGGGCAATCCGCTCGATACCGCCTCCTACCGCTCCAGAACGCCAGATGCCATTAGCAAACCATTAGCAGCGCGACACCCCTACGACTGTCCTCGGCGGCCCGCTCGGCCGCTAGCGATTTCCGCGACTCGGCTCATCGCGAGTGGGTCGAGTGGCTGCCCCGCCAGCATCTGAGCAGCGGAGCGTCGAACGTCGTCCTCGCAGTCCCAGAGGGTGCTTCGAGCGAAGGTCGACGCAAAGCGCCGCGGGTCGGCTGCGGTCAGGGCGCGAGCGGCGCGTCCACGGGCGTAGGAGTACTCGGCTGCTTCGAAGACAGGCTGCACGAGATCAAAGGTCCGTTGATCCGGGATGAGCGCCAGCGCATCGATCCAGCCACACAGCCCATAGAAGTCCCGCAAGGCCCACGCTTTCTCGAGACGCTGTTCGATCGCTGGGCGATCACTGACTTCTGCGTGCCGCTCGAAAACCAGTTGCGCCGCCACCTGCAACTCGGCCGATCCATCGATCCACGAGCGGGCTCGGTCGAGCGCGTGCGCGCTCGAAAGGCGTTTGATGTAGCCGAGGGCCTCGGCGCGATCTCGGCCACTCTCGCCGGAACCGACGATTCGCTGCGCTTGGTCGAGTCCGGCAGCGTCGTCGAGCTTCGCGAGCACCTGAAACGCGGTCCAGCGTGGTCGGCCTTCCAGCGACAAGGCCGCCACGATGTCGCTGTGTTCTTCTTCTCGCAGCAGGGCCGTCAGCCGGTGGAGAACTCGCTTTGGCGTGGCGCCCGGCCAAGGAAACTCCAGGATCACCCGTACAGGCTCGTCCATCGCCGGAGGTGCCGAGGCCTTCGGTTCCCGGGGTTGCTGTGCGCGTTCGTCGAACGCCCGGAGTGCTTCGTGCATCCAGCGCGGAGCTTGCGGAATTCGGTCCCATGCAACTTCGTAGCGCCACCGACCGACGAGGTCACGGCGCTCCGGCTCGGTGAACCTGCTGGCCAGGGCCTGAGGGAGCTGCTCCCACACACGACCGGGCGCCTGCCCGAGCTCATGGATCGCGTCGTCGTACTGTTGCCCCGACCGAACGTGGTCGAGCAACACGAGCTCCGCTCCGCGAACCCGGCGAGCAGCGAGCTCGCCGAGCACATCGACGATGAGACGTTGGTCGACATCGTCGTGCGGGTCCGGACACGCCGCGGGGCGGAGCCGGTCGACGTCAAAGTCGAGCGCAATGGCAGCGTCGGCGTAGAAGCTGCTTCGCGATTCGACCTGCAGATCCCACCGCGGGTCGTGCACGATGCACTCCCAGAGAAGGTCGGCGGCCTCGTTCCTGGCCATCTCGCCTAATGCCAGGAACCCCTCGCCTCGGCCTCGTTGCAGATCGCCGAGCACGGTTCGCGGCGGGGCAAGCCGCTGGATCCGCTCATCCAAGACGACCCGACCTTCCCTCAGGATCGTCGAGCTGCACTTCGAAGTCCGCCGGCGTGACGGCGGGCGGCCGCTGTTCGTCCCATTCGAGGAGGTCCTTGTCGCCCGTCACGATGGCATCAACCGAATGCGACTTGCCGAGTGCGACGAGATAGTCGTCGTTCACATCCCGCGTCACCGACTCGACCGCTGCCGGATCATCAACGAACACCGCTATGCGCCGGATCGTTGACAAATAGAGGCCGGCCAGCACCGGATCGATTCGCTTGTGCAGACGAGGGCGCGAAAGAACATCTTCGACCTCGGCAAACAACGCCGGGCAGATCACGACCTCGAGATCGCCGACATCGAGCCAGCGCTGAACAAGACGATACGACGGTCCACGCTGGATCGCCGCCGAGACGATCACATTGGCATCGAGAATGACCTTCACACAGATTCAGCCGTTGCGGCGCGCCTTGCGAACAGCACGAACTTCCTCGACCGCCAACTGCATCGCCTCATCCTCTGACAACTCCGAGTTCTCGACGTTGGCCGCCAACCCGTCGCTCACACGACGAGTGAAGTACTCCCACGCTGACTGCCGGCTCACCCCAAGCGCCTCACCGATCGCCGCCCAGGAGGCCCCAGCATCTCGGGCTGCAGCGATCTGGTTCCAGCGCAGCTCATCGAGCTCAGCCTCCGAACGCGACACCTCGCGCAAGGCATCGAGCGGCTCAACAGGAAGTGAGTCTGCAGCAATCAACGACATGCTGTCATGCTACCCTGACATTGCAGGTGCGGCAACGGCCTCCTCCACGCTGACCGACGACCGCTCGACGTTCCGGCGCAAGCACTCCCACCGCCTCACCAGAGAACCCGTCGACACGCCCGGCACCTCCGTCGAGCGGCAGCGGCCAGTGCCTCGAAAACCCTTGATTTCAGCGGGTTCTTGGCAGCTTCGGGCGTATCGCCATTTGCAGAAGCATTAGCAAACGACACCCGTCGACCCAGAAAACCCACTGTTTCCGGGGATTTCGGCTGCCGACGAAAAGGAGGGTGAAATGCAGTCACCCGTCCGACACCCTGAACTCCTTCGCGGCATCCAGAGCCTTGGGGCGGTAAACAGCGCCCCCTGGCGGCATCTAGCGTCGTCCAGCGACCAAAAAGTGTCGGAGGGGCGAGTTTAACCCAAAGTACACGCGCGCCCTGGAGCGTCGAGCTGGTCGCAGCGTAGGCGTTTTGCCTGGTCACGGGCCCGGGGTCAGCGCCCAGGAGGTGCCGTAGCGCAGACTTGACGGTGATCTACGCTGGCGAACTGTGGGGTGCTTGACGTTTAGAGCTTGGGGAGCGCTTGCCGTAGCGATGATTGCTGCCCTAGCTGGTTGCGGCTCTGACGAGGCGTCTACCGAAGCGGCTGAGCCGGCGCGTGCGGACGCTACAGGCTTGGATGGACCCGTCATGCGCCACCTCGCGCCGTTCGCGAGTGAAGGGGAAGATGCTGAGGTCAGGGGCGTAGTCGAGATCGAGGGAGACTGTTTGTACATCGCACTCGGCGAGGTGGGCGAGCGTTATCCCGTCGTTTGGCCGGCCTCGACCTCGTGGGACCCGGGCACTCGTCGAGTGATGCTAGCCAATGGTAACTCAGTCGGTCACGGCGATTCAGTCTACGGCGGCGGCGGGTACCGATACGTCGACGATGTGGCGGCGGCCGCCGGTGAGGCCGCTGCAGACCGGGCACGGGAGTGCGTCGACAACCAATACGGCGAGATCGCCGTAGTCAACAATCGGGCTGACGGCATCGGCGCTGGCGACCGAGTGGTCGACGAGAAGGAGCCAAGCTCCAGCTCGGTTGACGCGCTTGGGGTTGACGGCGACTGGGTCATCGAGGATCTGATCGTCGACGGGGAGCGGGTCGAACTCCACTCGTCGTGGCCGATCACGGTCACTATCCAAGGCGAGATGATCAGTGGCACTGCGGCGTGCAACCAGTACGCGGGTGTGATCGATTGGTCGGCTGAGGCGGGATTTGGCCGCTTCGTCGCGTCAGAACTCAGTTGGACGGAAATGGCCTGCGATGCACACGCGATGGCGATCGAGCAGAGTTTCTTGTCGGCGCTCCAAGCCGTCGACTCCTACGAGGCCGCCGATGGGCTCTACGTCGCACACGCCGGATCTGCGACCAGCTTCCATCTCATTCAACCCAACCCAGTGGACTGACCGCCCAAACCGAGCCCTTGCCTCGCGGCTTGACCGGCTTTCCACGGACGATCCGGGCTGAAGCATTCAGCGATACCAGCCAGCTGAATGATCGAACACGTGTTCGGTGTCGGAGGGGGGACTTGAACAAACCTCCCCCAACACGCATCTGGCGTCGTCCTGCGGTAACCAGCGTCCCTGAGCGGCAGCTGGCGACCACCGAAACCGCTCCCTACCGCTCGATGCCGCTCCAGGGTGCTGGATGCCATTAGCAAACCATTAGCAACGCGACACCCCTCCCCCGCTCAGTCGGCTCCGTCGTGCGCACATCACCACCAACGAGAATATGTGCCACCAGGGACAGCGCCGGCAGAGACGTCGCATATGTGCCGATATCGCGCAGGCCCGCCCGTTGGCCGGTGCCGCGATTATGAGCGGCAGCCAACGCCGCTCACCTCAAACACTTCGCCGGCAGTAGTGCGCGGCCTTGCCGGTCGGGAGCCGGGAATATGCAGTGTGCTCGAGGCCGAGTCAACACCCACGCAGACGTTCCGATCCTTCTCGGGCAGCGATGCAACAGCACCGTCGTCGATATCGAGCTGTTGCCCTGACCTCGCCGGGCACAGAACGCGTCTGCCGCTACGGGCGGAGGAATCGGATAAAGCCCCCGGACTGTCTCGCGTCAACCTGATGCAGGTGCTTCTGGAGGCCGGGGCGGGCGGTATGAACGGAAAAGGTCGGCCAGCCCCACTCTCTTGACCCGGCCAAGGTTTCGCGCAGTAGCTCCAGGGCCACGAATCCCGTGCGCCGCTCTCGGCGCACACCCAGCAGTCCCAACGCCGGCCCATCAGGGTTCCGCCACATGCGACACAGCCCCAAGAGTTCGCTGGACTCGGAATCGACGGCGACGCGGTACCCGGCTGGATCGAACTCGGGTGAGCTCATCTCATCGTTGAACCACGAACGATTTCCGGTCCAACCGTCAGTCCCGGGGACGTCGCCTCGAAGCTCGGTGTCCAGCTCAAAGAGAAGATCGGCATCAACCTCAGTCGCGGAGGCGATATCGAAGCGCCTTGGGCCGCGGGGCGTCCGCAGTACAGCGAGTGCGGTAGCAAACGGTACGTCGTATTTCAGGCTCGACAGCTCGTGCTGAAGCCCTAGTGCTTGCACATCCGCCATGCGATCCGTCAAGGCTGAATTGACCGTCACGTTGACCGGGCGATCGATGGCATCGAGGGCAGCGGTGAGAAGCGGAACGTACGCTTCGTCGGACCTGAGTCGGTGGGTAACGAAGACGCGTCCGTCGGCTCGGTCGGTGGCGTGAGCAACGCCAACCGGTATGCCGGATTCGTCGTAGGCGAACCAACGGCAGAGCAATTCGACACCCTCGAATCGTTCTGCCAGCTCGTCACGGGACAGGCCGTACAGCTCACACGCAGCGTCATCGTCAGACGCGCTCTGAATCGTCAGAGTCATCTCGCCGAGAACATCCCACGTCGTGCATCCATAACGCCAATGAGTTTCAACGCCGGGCAATGGCCTCGGGCACGATCGGTGTCAACTTGCGATCAGAGTGTTCACAAGCCGGACCACTAGACACCACTCGTAGCCCGCAAACCTGAGCTGACGCCGGCGCAGTCCTCCAAGACCCGAACCCGCACAATGCGGACGCAGAGTCACCACGCAGCGGCGGGGGCGACCACTTGGGAACGGCCCCGTTGCAGCGCCACATAGCCCCGGACGAAGTGCCAGCGTTCAGTTCGGTAGCGTTCGGTCGATGGACGTTCTTGCTGACTGGGGACTGGCAAACAGCCAAGTAGAGCAAGTCGCCGGAGGTGCGACCAACGAGACCTGGCGAGTGAGAGACGGCAACGCGGTGGCGTTCTTACGCAAGTACCGGACAACCGACCTCGTGGCAGTCCAACGAGAGCATCACATCATCGAAGTTGTTGCAGACCGTGGAGTGCTCACTCCACGACCGCTGAAGAGCTCTAGCGGCAACACAATCATCGAATCCGGCGACGGTCTCTTTGCGCTGTTCGAGGCTGCAAAGGGACAAGAACTCGAACCGCGGAGCTTGACTCCTTCGCACGCTTCCCACGCAGGACAGTTCCTCGCCGACCTCCACCATGCAACCGCACCGCTGCCCACCAACGGGCTGAGATCGTGGAACCTCAACTGGGAAACAGCCGACTGGGCGAACCGCGTGCGCGCAACCGCCCACCACATCCCGCACGACTCCGGCAGAAGCGTTGACCTCTGGGCCTACCAGGGGACTGCCGCGTGTTGAGGTGACACGTCGATTCAGGCACCGGCCGCATCGGGCAGACGACGAGCACGGCGCTGTCCTGCCAGAAGGTCCGAGACCGCTCATTTGCAAAA
>JAHDBV010000071.1 GCA_020630195.1 Acidimicrobiales bacterium | reverse complement strand
CGGAGCAACCCGCTCCCGCCGCCGCATCACACCCTCGACGTCGCCAACGCCGGCGACGACCCGGTCGACCACTCCCGGCCTGACCGAACTCCGGGTGTCCCTGCGCGGACCCACCGCACCTTGACAACCGAATACTCCACTCAGAGTCGGCGCAGCCTCACATCGGTGACACGGTGGTCGGCGCCCTTCGTGATGATCAGGTCGGCGCGGCTCCGGGTGGGCAGGATGTTCTCGACGAGGTTGACCTCGTTGATGGCCCGCCAGATCCCGGTGGCGGTCTGCTCGGCCTCGTCGTCGGTCAGGGACGCGAACCGGTGGAAGAACGACTGGGGGTCGGCGAAGGCCGTCTTGCGGAGGGTGAAGAACCGCTCGACGTACCAGCGCCGGATGTGGTCGGTGTCGGCGTCGACGTAGATCGAGAAGTCGAAGAAGTCCGACACGAACTGATCGACGTCGCCGCCGCCGGTGCCCGTCTGGAGCACGTTCAGACCCTCGACGATGAGGATGTCGGGCTGGCGGACCACCACGGCCTCGTCATCGACGATGTCGTAGACGAGGTGGGAGTAGACCGGAGCCCGCACCTCGGGCACGCCGGACTTCACCTTGGCCAGGAACTCGATCAGGCCCCGCCGGTCGTAGGACTCGGGGAAGCCCTTCCGGTCCATCAGACCCCGTGCCTCGAGCACGGCGTTGGGGTGCAGGAAGCCGTCGGTCGTGACGAGATCGACGGTCGGATGATCCGGCCAGCGGTCGAGCACCGCCTGGAGCACACGCGCCGTCGTCGATTTGCCGACGGCGACCGAGCCGGCGATGCCGATCACGAACGGCACCTTCGCGGGGAGCTTCCCGAGGAAGGTGTCACTCGCGCGGTAGAGCTCCTGGGACGCGTTCACGTAGAGGTTCAGCAGGCGGGACAGGGGCAGGAAGATCTCGGCCACCTCGTCGAGGCTCAGCTCGACGTTGATGCCCCGCAGCCGCTCGAGGTCGTCCTCGGAGAGTTGGAGTGGCGTGTGCGCCCGCAGCTTGCCCCAGTCGGTCGCGGTGAAATGGTGATAGGGGCTCGTGTCGGTCACGAGTCGCCATCCACGGCTTCGGCCTCGAGCACCCCGGCCTCGAGCAGGGCCGCGGCCCGGGTGCCGTCGTCGTCGAGCCAGTCGACGAGGACCTCCTGGTTGTGCTCCCCCCGGAACGGTGCCGGGCCACGCACCGTCGCCTCGGCATCGGAGAAGTGGTAGGGCGACTGGACGACACGCCGGGTCCCACCGGCCCGGTCGTCGATCTCGGTCGACAGGCGACGCTCGCCGTCGGCGACGGTGTCGAACACCTCCATCGGATCTCGCACGTCGCCCCAGGCGACGTTGGCGGTGTCGAGATCGGCCAGCACGGCCTCGCGGTCGCGGTCGAAGAACCGATCGAGCACGGCCTTGCGCGCGGCGATCTTCTCCTCGACGGAGGCGTCGGGACCGAGGCCGTCGTCGACCAGGCCGGGCTGGGACAGCTGCCACCACAGGGCTCGGATGTTGCCCGATGTGAGCAACGTGCCGAACGGGGTCTCCCAGGTGATGCCACCGAGCCGGACGATCGGCTCGCCGTCGAGGGCGTGGTGGGCGTAGTCGTCGGTCACCGTCATCGTGTTGAGCATCGCGATGTCGATGTGTTGACCACCACCACCGGCGTCACGCTGACGCAGTGCGGCGAGGATGGCGATGGTCGCGTGCAGCGCGGCGTTGGTGTCGGCGATCGACAACATCGGGTCGGTGGCCTCACCGCCGTCGAACCGGTGCTGGCGCCCGATCAGGCCCGACTCGGCATGCAGGATCGGGGCGAAGGCGGCCCGCCCCTCCCAGGAGGAACCCTTGCCGAAGCCGCTGATCGAGCACATCACGATGTCGGCGTTGACGGCCCGGAACGCGTCGAAGCCCAGTCCGAGGCGATCGAGCACACCGGGCCGGTAGTTCTCGACCACGACGTCGGCCCCGGCGGCGAGCTCGAGCACCAGCTCGGCGGCGCCGGCGGCCTTCAGGTCGATGCAGATGTTGCGCTTGCCCGCGTTCTGCTGGGTGTAGAAGCCCGAGAGGCCGGCCGTCTTCGCTCCCCACAGCCGCGACAGGTCGCCGTCGGGCGGCTCGACCTTCACGACGTCGGCGCCGAGGTCGGACAGCATGCGTGTGCAGAACGGGCCGGCCACCACACGGGTGAGGTCGAGCACCTTGAGGCCATCGAGGGGGAACGTCACGGCCGGATCGTGCCAGACGAGGGCCGGTCGGGTCGAACGACGGGTGACGTCCGGGGCTCAGCGACTGGCGCTCGTCGCCCACCCGCCGTCGAGATAGCGCCAGGTCATCCCGACGAGGCGGGCGGCCATGAAGACCCCGAGTGCGAACCAGATCCAACCGATGCCGGCGTCGCGCACGGTCACGATCACGGCGACGGGGACGAAGGCGGCGGCCGCGCCCATCATGAGACGTCCGAGCATGACGAGGTCGCCGGCGCCGATGAGGATGCCGTCGAGGGCGAAGATGATCCCGTTGGCCGGCATCTGTGCGGCGACGTGCAGGAAGAGGAATGCGGTCAGTGCCCGGACGGCGGGGTCGTCGCTGAAGAGCGATGCGAGCGGTCCGGCGAACACGAGGATCGCCACGCCGAGCACCGCCGCGACCACGAGATCGAGCACGATCATCCGATCGGCGGCCGCCGTCGAGCGGGCACCATCACCTTCCCCGACGAGCCGGGCGGTCAGCGCCATGCCGGCGATCGCGACCGCGTCGAGCGCGAGGGCGAGGGTCATCCAGACGCTCGTGGCGATCTGGTGGGCGGCGAGGTCGACATCGCCACGGCGTCCGACCATCCACACGGTGCCGCCGAAGGCCACCCGCATCGCCAGGGTGCGCACCATCAGCGGTCCGCCGGATCGGACGACGTCGACGAGGTCGGCCGCGACGGGGCGGATGCCGCCCGTCTCCGCGAACCACGCCCGGAGCTTCCACAGCATCCAGACCGCCACCACCCACTGGGTGACGACGGTCGACAGGGCGGAGGCCCCGATGCCGTACCCCAGGCCGGGGACGAGCACGAGCTCGACGACGAGATTCAGCACCGCCCCCGTCGACAGGATCACGAGTGGCGTGCGGGCGTCCTGGCGGGCGTGGAAGATGCCACCACCGACGAGGGCGACGAGCAGCGGGATCAGACCGAATGCCGACACGCTGAGATAGGTGATGCCGGCTTCGGTCGCCTCGGCGGAGGCGCCACCGCCGAACACACCGACGAGCGGTGCCGGTGCGGCGAGCGCCGACACCGAGGCGACGGCTCCGAGCGCAATGGCCACGGCGACCGCCGCGAGAGCGAAGCGGCGGGCCGCACGGTCCTCACCGGCACCGAGGAGCCGGCCGACCCGACTCGTCGTGCCGTAGGCGAGGAAGATCATCATCCCGTGGAACGTGAGCAGCACGGCCGAGGCGAGCCCGAGCCCCGCCACCTGCTCGGACCCGAGGCGGGCCACGATGGCGGTGTCGGCGAGGACGTACACCGGTTCGGCGAGCAGGGTGCCGAGCGCCGGCACGGCGAGTCGCAGGATCGGCGCGTCGTGCTCGGTGCGCAGCCGGGCGGCGGCCCGCCAACGTGACACGGTGTCGGCCTCAGGCATCATCGGCACCGCGATGGCGGAGCCAGCGGACGAGCTCGATGAGCGCCGTCACGGAGAGCGCCGCGCCGAAGGCGACGAGGAAGGCCGTGGTGTGATCGTCCTTGAACCGGTCGCCCGCGACGAACCCGAGAATCCCCGCGTAGGACGCCCACAGCAGACACGCGAGTGCGTCGAAGAGAACGAAGCGACCGTAGGGCTGCTGGGTGATGCCCGACGAGACCGTGATGGCGGTGCGGCCACCGGGGATGAACCGTGCGGTGACGAGCAGCAGACCGCCCCGCTTCTCGAGCTGTTCGGCCGCCCAGTCGAGGCGCCCGGCGGCCTTCTCAGAACGGAACACGGTGCGCCGGAGCGGGCCGGCGGCCCGCCGACCGAGCCAGTAGGCGATGTTGTCGCCGACGGCGGCACCGGTGGCTCCGAGTGCGATCACCGCCGGCAGGGCCAGGTCGTCGCGCCCCGCAGCGATGCCACCGAGGATCACCGTCGTCTCCGACGGCACGACCGGGATCACCGAGTCGAGCAGGGCGATCAGGAAGATCACCGGGTAGAAGCCCGGCCCCGACGAGATGGACTCGAGCCAGTCGAGGAGATCGGTCAGCACGGCACGAGGCTACGGCGGCTCGGTCGGGGCGAGCCGTTCACCCGGGCCGGACGGGTGCCGGCGTCCGGGACGGTGGCCCAAAACCTCAGCGGCCCCCGCAGAAGCGGGGACCGGGTGGATGGTTCAGGCGGCGGCCACGTCGGCTTCGAGCTCGACGGTGGCGCCGCAGTTGCGGCAGGTGCGGACCTCACGCCCGCTGTCCGACATCGTCGGCCGGTACTGGCGACGGTCGTGCAGGCTGGCTCGCATCCCACAGGTGGGGCATTCCAGTTGGTTGTTCACTTTTGCTTTCGTCTCTTCGTCTTCGTACGTCTGGGAGGCATCGACACGGCAGGTCCGGTCGACGTCGGCTCACCCCTCCCAATGGCGGTGCCGGAGCACCTGTTCCCATCGGCACCGCCCGTGCCGACGTTGAGCATCCTAGGCCACGCGGCGCGCGCAGGCGGCTACGGTGTGTTACGTGCAGGTTGCGATCTCTCCTGCGGACCCGCTCATCGAACATATCGCCGAGTTCTTTCTCGCCAGAAGGCCGAAGAAGCACTCGGAGCACACGATCGCGGCGTACCGGCGTGACTTCGACGCCATCTGTCGCGAACTGGCGACGGTGACCGACACCCGGGTCGACGAGCTCCGCCTCGACCAACTCGACGTCCGCACGCTCCGTCGGGCCTTCGCCGGGATCTCCCACCAGTCGGCGGCGACGATCAGCCGCACGTGGTCGACCTGGAACCAGCTCTTCACCTTCCTCGTCGCCGAGGGCACCCTCCCGGGCAACCCGATGGCCGCCATCGAGAAGCCCAGGGTCCCCAAGAGCCGGCCGAAGGCCATCACCGGCGACGACTCGGTGGAACGGCTGCTCGTCGCCGCCGCACGTGGCCGCACCGGCGCGCGCGACCCGTGGCCCGAGCGCGACCTCGCGGTCGTCGTCACCCTGGTGACCTGCGGGCTGCGCCTGTCCGAACTGCTCGACCTCACGATGCGCTCGCTCGACGGCCCCGCCGAGGAGCGGGTGATCGGAGTCCGGGGCAAGGGCAACAAGGAGCGCACCGTCCCGCTCGAGCCCGAGGTGGAGCGCATCATCACCGACTACATGGAGAGCCGGCTCCGTCGGTTCCCGGGTCGGATCGCCGCCGACGCCGCCCTGTTCGTGGGCAACAACGGCGAGCCGATGAAACGTGGCGGGCTCCAGTACCTGATCGAGCGGCTCTACCGGGAGGCCGGCATCCGAACCCGGGTCCCCGCCGGCGCCCTCGTACACGCCCTCCGCCACACCTTCGCCACCTCCCTCGCCCGCAACGGTGCGACCGGCACCGAGCTGCAGCGCCTCCTCGGCCACGAGTCGCTCGCGACCACGCAGCGCTACGTCGATGCGACGGCCCGCGAGGTCCGTGCCGCCGCCCGCTCGAACGACGCCTACCGGGCGCTCGAATCGGTGCGGATCGACGGCGACGACACCTGAGAGCGGACACGACCCGACTCGACGGCGCCGACCCCTCCGTCGGAGGGCCGGATCGCGCCCAGGACCCGTAGCATCAGGGGTTGACCGGTCGCCGATCGGTCCCGCGAACCAACCGACGAGGTCCCGACATGGCCCACCGCATCGACATCGAACTCACCAGCAGCCGCGACGACGGCACCTGGACCTGGCGCAAGGCCGGGGCGAAGCAGCCGAAGGGCGCCCTCGACGGCTCCCTGCTGTGGGACGGCGCGGCCGTCGGTGACGTGGCCAAGGCCGAGGTCGAGAACCTCCTCGACGGCATCGAGGTGGTCTCGGTGACCGCCCCGAAGCAGAAGGCCGGTCGCAACGACCTGCTCGAGATGATCTCGCGTCCGCTTCGTGACGACGAGCTGGTCTCCACCGAGCGGGTCTCCAAGCGTGCCCGCTCGGGCGACGACGACCGCGGCCGGGGCCGCGGGCGGCGCCGTGACGGTGGCGGCGGTCGAGGCCGTGGTGACGGTGAGAACCGTGGCCGGGGTCGTGGTGACGGCGAAGGCCGTGGCCGCCGCGACGATCGTCCCCGTCGTCCCCGCGTGCCGGAGATGCCGCAGCGCCCGAAGCCCAAGCGCCTGCGCCCGCGTCGCACCTTCCGCGACGCCGTGCTGAACGAGATGCCCCAGGAGCATCGCCCGATCGCCGAGCAGTGGCTCCGGGGCCGGATGCCGGCCGTGCGTGCCGCCATCGAGGAGCAGAACAAGGCGGCCAAGGAGAACAACACGCCCGAGATCGAGGCCAAGCCGGTCATCGCGATCGCCGAGAGCGTCGGCCCGAAGCTCGACACCGCCGAGTGGAAGGACCGGGCCACCGCCGCCCTGGCCGACCTCGCCACCCTCGACCTGCGGGATCTCCGTTCGGTCGTGGCCGCCTCGGACTCGAACGCCCGTGACGACGAGTCCCGTGAAATGGCCGAGCAGCTCAAGACCGGGCTGAACGACCGCACCGAGTCGGACCACAACGACTGGGTCGCCGATCTGACCCAGGCGCTCGAGATCGGCCGGACCGTGCGGGCGCTGCGCCTCAGCTCCCGCCCGGTGAAGGCCGGCGCTCCCCTGCCGCCCGAGATCGCCGGCAAGATGGCCGAGGCCGCGTCGCTGGCACTCGCCGCCGACACGCCCGCCGATCGCTACGCGACGGTGGTGGAGGCCATCGCCTTCTCGCCGATCCGTGGCGTCGTGACACCGGCCGGCCGCCCGGCCGAGGCCACCCCGGAGCTCCTCGACGCCGTCCGTCGGGTCGCCGACCGGGTGCCGTCGATCGCCTCGTTGTTCGACATCGACCCGGCCGAGGCCAAGAAGGCCCGACGCGAGCGCAAGCGGAACCGCCCCGAGCGGCGCCCGAAGAAGAAGCCCGCGGCCGCCAAGCCCGAGCAGGGTGGCGCCGACGCGCCGGCCGAGGAGACCCCCGTCGCCGAAGCCGAGACCACCGAGGCCGAGACCACCGAGGCGCCGGCCGTCGAGGCGGAGGCCCCGGTCACCGAGGAGGCCGCCGCTGAGGTGGAGGCCCCCGCCGAGGAAGCACCCGCTGCCGACGCCCCGGCCGAGGAAGCACCCGCTGCCGACGCCCCGGCCGAGGAAGCACCGGTCGCCGAGGCCGAGGCTCCCGCCGAGGAGCCTGCCGCTGAGGCAGAGGCCCCCGCCGAGGAAGCACCCGCTCCCGAAGCCGCCGAGGCCGACGCCGCACCTGCGGACGCCGAAGCAGCCGACGGCGAGGCCGACGAGAGCTGACGTCGCCCGACCGGATCACCGGTCTCGACATCCGACACGGGCACCGGCGTCAGTCGGTGCCCGTGTCGCGTCCGGGCGGACGACGAGCTGGAGCCGGTCACGGCACGACCCCTAGGGTCGGCCCATGATCGAGTTCGAGGTCCGCGGCCACGTCGCCGTCATCACCATCAACCGTCCCGAGGCCCGCAACGCCGTGAACGGCGAGGTCGCCGCCGGCCTCGAGGCCGCGATCGACCGACTCGAAGACGACGACGACCTCTGGATCGGGGTTCTCACCGGCGCCGGCTCGGTCTTCTGCGCCGGCGCCGACCTCAAAGCCGTCTCCGAGGGCCGTGGCCGGGAGATCTCCACCGAGCGTGGCGGCTTCGCGGGCTACGTGCTGCGCGAACGGACCAAGCCCATCATCGCCGCTTGCGACGGCCCCGCACTCGCCGGAGGCACCGAGATCGTGCTGGCGTCCGACCTCGTCATCGCCTCGACCGCGGCTCGATTCGGGGTGCCCGAGGTCAAGCGCTCCCTCGTCGCCGCAGCCGGTGGCCTCTTCCGCCTCCAGAAGGTCCTCCCGCGCAACGTCGCGACGGAGCTCGTGCTGACCGGCGACCCCATCTCGGCGGAGCGGGCGCACGAGTTCGGCATGGTCAACCACCTGTGCGAGCCGGGCACCGCCCTCGACACGGCGCTCGAGCTGGCCGAGCGCATCGCCGTCAACGCCCCGCTCGCCGTGCGGGAGTCGCTCGGTGTCATGCGTGCCACCGAAGGCCTCGACGACCACGAGGCCATGCGTCTGTCCAACGAGGCGATGGGACGCCTCGCCCGGACCGAGGACTTCCGGGAAGGCCCGCTCGCGTTCATCGAGAAGCGGGCGCCCGAGTGGAAGGGCCGCTAGGCCGAATCCAACAGCGGCGCGATGGCGTCGAGGAGCCCGTCGACCAACGGCAGCGTGTCCAGCTCGTCGAGCGCCACCCAACGGGCATCGGACGCGTCGTCGCCCGGGGTCAGCACCGGCGACCCGACGAGCTCCGCCACCAGATCCACGATCAGCACATGGTGCTGCTCGTCGATCCGTTCCACCCAGATCGACGCCGTGCCGCACCGGACCGTCACTCCGGTCTCCTCGAGCACCTCCCGCTCGACCGCATCGACGATCCGCTCGCCGAACTCGACGCGTCCGCCCGGCACCGCCCAGCGCCCCATCGACGGTGGGCGCCCTCGCTCCACGAGGAGCAGATGGCCGTCGTGCACGACCACGGCCCCGACCGCGACGACGGGGCGACCGGTGGGCTCCATGCTCGGTCCGTCAGAGGGCGCGGTGCACGATCAGCTGTCGTGCCTTGAGCCCGAACGACTCGAAGAAGTTCTTCGTCTCACGGTCGCCGGGCAGCGCCCGAGCATCGACGCCGGAGGCGCCAGCGGCTTCGAGCCGTTCGATGACCAGATCCATCATCGCCTCGCCGATCCCGACCTCTCGAGCCTCGGCGTCGACGCAGAAGTCGTCGAGCTCGCCGATCATCCGGTCATCCGACAGGCGTCGGTGGCGCAGCACGGCCATGCCGAACACGACGTCGTCGAAGGTGCCCACCACGACGACATCACGACCGATCTCGTCGGTCGTGGCGGCGACGGCATCGGCGAGCCGATCCCGCCAGGGGGTCACGCCGTCCTCGGCGTGCAGGAGCAGGTCGCCGCCACGATGGGGGGCGAGCTCGGCCCGGATCCGCTCCCCGATCGCGACGAGCGCGGGCAGATCGTCCGCCAGGGCCAGCCGGGCGGCCTCCATCAGCCGTCGAGCTGAGCGAGCTTGCCGAGCACCGTCTTGCGGGCCCGGTTCGATGCTTCGTGGTCGGCCACCACGGCACGCTGGGCCGGGGTGAGGTCGGCGAGCAACGGAACGATGTCCTTCGCCCGCAGATCGTCGTAGCCGGCGATCGGCAACGAGGGGGCGGACGACTCGGTCGGCTCGGTGGCCGGTTCGACCGCGTCCTCGATCGACACCACGACGGCGTCGACCCGCTCGGCGGCGGCCTCGGCGGCCTCCGGAGCGAGGCCGAGCTTCGTCCCGACGTCGGTGATCCCGCGGGCGACGACCGTGCCGGCTGCGCCGGCGGCGTCGAGCAGCTTCGACTCGACGTCGATCTGCTGGCGGGCCATCCCCGCCATCAGCCGGGCCAGCTGGACCTGGGAGCGTCCACGCTTGACCACGGTCTCCATCACCTTGTCACGCTCGTACAGCAACCCGATCGGGGCGTGCACGAGCAGATCCATCAGCTGATCGATCGGGTTCGGCTCCTGCTCGCCCGTCGGCTGCGCGCTCATCAGGCCAGACCGAGGTCGGCGACGCAGCTGTCGCAGTAGGTGGGGAAGTTCTTGGAGGGCTTCACGGTGAGGAAGCAACCCTCACACACCATCTCCTCGTTCTTCACGGTGCCGATCGGGCCGGCGGTCTCGTCGTCGTCGTCCTCGTCCTCGTCGTCCTCGTTGGCCGCCATGCGGTCGCGGAGGATCTCCTCGAGGTCGGCTTCGACGTCGTCGGGATCGAGTTCCTCGTCGTCGTCCTCGTCGTCGTCCGCGACCTTGCGGGCCTTCGGAGCCGGCGCGTCGTCGCCGTCCTCCTCGTCCTCGTCGTCGAACTCCTCGCCGTCTCCGCCGAGGTCGTCGCCTTCGAGGTCGTCGTCCTCCAGGTCGTCGCCCTCGAGGTCCTCGTCGAGTTCTGAGTCGTCGAGGTCCTCTTCCAGTTCTTCTTCGATGTCGTTGTCGTCACTCACGGATGCCTCCCAAGGGGGGTCGGGGGCCGATGCGCCGGGACTCTACACACCGCGACGGCGAACCCGCAGCACCCGGCAGGTGTCACACCGGCAGGGGTCAGTCGGTGGTGTCCGGGCTGCGCCGCGCTTCGGCTCGGCGCTCGGCCTCCAGACGCTCCAACTCGGTCTCGGAGTCGTGGTTCACGAACCGCATCATCTCGGCCAACGCGTGGTGGCCGGCCTGTTCGGAGATCAGTCGATGCATGTCCTGGGCCACGGTGCGGTAGGCGGGGTGCCCCTGCGGCGTCGACCGCAGCTCGGTCAGGTGCATGGCGGAGCGGGCGTTGAGGTGCATCGAGAACCGGACCCGGTAGGCCAGGGCCACCGCGTAGGGCGCCTGGGCGGCATGGTCGACGAGCAGCGCGTCGTGGAGTTCCGACGATCGCTCCATCACCTCGTCGAAGCGGTCGGCCACACCCGCCTCGTCGACGAGTGGGGGGCGGGTGAAGCCGTGACGGCACGACAACGGCTGCCAGTCGAGTGACAACATCCGGTGGCGTTGCAGATCTCGGAACGCGCCGTAGTCGGCGAGCACGTCGAACGAGTAGAACGCCCGCTCGAGTGCCCGACCGGGCTGATGACGACGGTTGGTCCGCTCCCCCGCATAGGCGGTGAGCACACGGACACGGTCCTCGACCGACATGTCGTGGACCCGATCGAGCAGGGCCGCCTCGGACAGATGCGTGTGGGGATAGAGCGCCGCCGCCACCACCTTCGCTTCCGCGTCGGGATCGAAGTCGACCAGGGTCACCGATGCCTCGGCATCGGCCGGGCCCGACTGGTCGATCAGCTCGGATGCGAGTTCGGCGGTGGCGTCTCGGGTGTCGGCGAGATAATCGGACCAGACCCCACCCCGCTCGGGCAGGTCGACCCGCCGCAGGAACGACGGGATGACCTTGCGGAGCTCGGTGAGCATCAGATCCGCGTAGGCGCGGGCTTCGGGGAGCGGATGGCTCCGCATCCGGAGCAGGAGCGCCTCGTAGGACTGGCCCGACCCGTAGATGCCCACGTTCGACTGGGCGGCCGCCGGCAACATCCCTCGGACCGCGTCGAGCGCCTTGGCCTTCACGGCGGCGCGGTAGACGAAGTCGGAGTCGCCGGGCGCCTTCGGCGTGGTGGCCCGCACCATCTCCTCCACATCGACCGCCGCCGATGCGTAGGCGTCGAAGATCCGGTCCATGTCGCCGATGTAGCGGGCGCCGAGCGGCGAGGACAGCAGATCGGGGTCCCGGAAGTACCGGTACCGGCCCGAGTCCCGCACGTCGTAGGCGATGTAGCGGGTCGACTGCTCCAGGTAGGACGCGAGCCGGCCCCACTCGAGGATCTTGGTCAGCACGTTCGACGCCTGCTCACAGGCGAGGTGGACCCCGCCGAGCTGGGCGACCGAATCGTCGCCGTATTCGACGAAGACCCGCTCGTAGAGCTGTTCGGCGCGATCGAGTCCGATCGTGGCGTCGATCGTCGTGTCCCCCTCGACATCGAGCTCGCGGACGAACTCGTCGAGGAACAGGCGACGCAACGACTTCGGCGACCGCGAATAACGGGCGAAGAGCGCCCCCTTCACGACCTCGGGCAGGTTCACCAATGCGAACACGGGCTGATCGAGGTTGGTGAAGTAGCGGCGGAGAACGTCTTGTTCTGCCGGCGTGAACGACTCCGCCACGTACGTACTCACCGGCGCCACGTTAGGGGGGTGTCGCCGGCTTGGCGCGGACTCAGATCACGATCTCACCGGCGTCGGCGACGACCTCGATCTCGAGGCGGCGGCACCAGCCCATCCGGACCCCGTCGGTCCACACGAACGTGGGTTTGTCGAAGTCGGTCGACCACGTCTTCACCTGGAAGGTGGACAGGTCGGGATGCGGCAGATGACTGCCCGTGGCGGCCCGTTTGGCGAACTCACGCCACTCCCGGGCCGGGATCGAGCCGTCGGTCAGATCGAGCCGTCCGTCGTTCGGATGGCCCTTGGGCGCGAGGTACCAGTCGCCGTGCCAGGCCGCGTTCATCACGACCACGAACCGACCCCGCCACGGGCGGGTCGTGGAGAGCCGCCGACGCCCGCGATGGGCGACGCAGTGGGCCAGGAACGGACGGGGTGGACCGCCGTCGAGCCGGGCGATCCCGAGATCGATCGGCACCACGGTCGCCTCGTCACCGGCGAGGACGGCCTCCTGCTGCGCCCCGGCGGTCACACCGAGCGTCGTGGCCATGTCGGCGCCGGGGGCGATCGCCATCCGGAACCGATCGGGCAGCTCCGAATGGAACGCCCGCGCCGCGCTGGCGTCGTCGAACCACAACGCCCGGGTGTCGTCCAGGCGACCGGGTCGCCCCCAGGCCGCACCCTTGCGGATCGTCATCGTGCCGCTCCCCCGTCGACCGCCGCGTCGCCGCGCTCGACACCGTCCCCCGGAACGCCGTCGTGGCCATCGGCCTCGTCGGCGGCGGTGTCGGAATCAGGGTCGTCGGCGTCGGGGTCGGCCACGCTCTGGGCCGCGACGAGGTCCCGCATCACGGCCTCGGCCGCGAGCGCGGCGGAGCGCTGGGTCGCGGGCACCGGCGCCAGCTTCGCGATCTGGCGGAGCAGGTCGACGAGCTGGCGGGCCGTGCGCACGAAGTCGCCGGCCGTGATGTCGGTGTCGTCGAGGACCATCGACAGCTCGCCGCCGGCGGTCCAGCCATGGGCGATCTCCATGAACCCGGCGTCCGGTTCGTTGGTCTCGGGCAACATCGCCCGGCGCTCGTCGGCCCGGATCTCGCGGTGCAGTCGCACGAGTGCCTTCATGCGCTTCTCGAGGGTGCGCGTCGGAATCCGGACCCGCCCGACGTCCTTGCGTCGCTCCGAGTACACGAACGCGGAGGCGAGTGCGGCGAGCTCGGCCGGGGGCAACTCGTCGAAGACGCCGCCCTCGATCGCCTCGACACAGAACAGATCCGACTCGTGGTAGAGCCGGGCGAGGCGCTCGCCACGGGGGGTCAGCGCCCAGTCCTCGAGATACCCCCATCCCTCGAGCAGACCGATGACACGGTCGAACTGGGCCGAGAGGGTGTCGAGCTTCCGGGGGCCCGAGGCCATGAGCGCGAGATCGGCGTCCATCCGATCGAGTCGCTTGAGCTGCTTCAGCGCCGGTCGGGGGATGTCGTCGGCCGACCGGATCGCCCCCGTGGGACGGAGGTCGGTCGGACGACGCTGGGCGAGGCGGGTGCGGGCGAGGATCTTCGAGACCTCGTGGGCGAACACCATCGACTGTGGGAGATACGGCTCGGGTAGCTCGAGCGCGCCGGCCAGCTCGGGGGCACGATCGAGATCGGCGGGGACGAACTCGAAGACGTCGCCCTCCCGGTCGACCACACGGGTCCGGACCTGGCCGCCCTTGCGGAACGCCACGCTGAGCACCACCACGGGCGAGGGCACCTCCGAGGAGACGAGCCGGAGGATCTGCCCCGGCTCGGTCCGTGAGAGTGCGAACGCGATCGAGTCGCCGTCGTCGGGCTCCTCCGCCGGCGCCGCGAGGGCGGCACGCAGCTCCGATTCCGGCCCGAAGTCGGCTTCCAGTCGCGAGGCGATCTGGCGACGGCGGTCGGCGAGACGCTCCCGGGCCTGTTCGCCCTTCACCACGTCGGCGTCGCTGCGGTACTGCGCGAACGACAGGTTCAGCAGCTGGCGAGCCCGATCGGGGTCGTAGCGGCGGACGAGGTTGGCGGCCATGTTGTACGTCGGACGGAACGACGAGCGGAGCACGAACTCCCGGCTCATCGCGAGCCCCGCCACCTGGTCGAAGGTGACGTACGGCGACCACAACACGATCGCTTCACCGTGGTCGTCGAGCCCTCGACGACCCGCTCGGCCCGTGATCTGGGTGAACTGCGCCGGGCTGAGCATCTCGTGGTTCTCGCCGGTGAACTTCGAGAGCTTCTCGATCACCACCGTGCGAGCCGGCATGTTGATCCCGAGCGCGAGGGTCTCGGTGGCGAAGACCACCTTGATCAGCCCCTCGGCGAAGGCTCGTTCGACGGCCTCCTTGAACGGCGGGATCAGCCCGGCGTGGTGCGGGGCGATGCCGGCGAGGCAGCCCTTCTCGAACCGGTCGGCGTCGAGGATCGCCCGATCGTCGTCCGACAGACCGCCCAGGTGGTCGGCGAGGATCCCGGCGATCTGCTCTCGTTCACGCTCGTCGGTCAGGACCAGACCACCGTCGACACAGGCCTTCGCCGCATCGCTGCAGCCCGCCCGGGAGAAGATGAACACGATCGCCGGAAGCAGCTCGTGCTTCTTGAGCAGCCGGACGACGTCGAGGCGGCCCGGGATACGCCAGCGCTTCCGGGCACCCTTGGAGCTGCCACGGCCGGCCCGGCCCCGCCCACCTCGTAACGCACGGAAGTCGTGGTCGAACTTGTGGCCGTCGGGATTCGGGCGACCCTTGCTGACCGTGCGCAGCAGGTGCAGATCCCGTTTGCCGCCCTTCTCGCCCACCAGATAGTGGTGCTCGAGCTCGACGGGGCGGGTGTGTTCCACCACGAGTCCGGTCTCACCCCGCACCGTCGTCATCCAGTCCGCCAGCTCCGCCGCGTTCGAGACCGTGGCCGACAGGCACACCAGCTGGATGTCGGCCGGCAGGTGGATGATGACCTCCTCCCAGACCGGCCCCCGATAGGCGTCCTGGAGGTAGTGCACCTCGTCCAGCACGACCGCGGCGAGGCGCCGCAGCGACGACCCCGCGTAGAGCATGTTGCGCAGCACCTCGGTGGTCATGACCACCACGGGTGCGTCGCCGTTGATCGCGTTGTCGCCGGTGAGGAGGCCGACGTTGGCCGCACCCCAGCGTTCGACCAGTTCGCCGTACTTCTGGTTCGACAGCGCCTTGATCGGGGTCGTGTAGAACACCCGCCGGCCGGTCGCGATGGCCGCGTGCACCGCGTAGGAGGCGACGAGGGTCTTGCCCGCCCCGGTGGGTGCCGCCACGATCACGTGGGCGCCGCGATCGATGATCTCGAACGCCTCGTGCTGGAAGCGGTCGGGCTCGAAGTCGAGACCGGCGACGAACTCCTCGATGTGGGAGGCCGGATCGGGGCGTGGTTCGGTCGGAGTGTCGGTCATGGTCGGATGTCGGCGGCGGGAACGGTGCGGACCCGGGTCGGGGTCACTCGGTCCGTCGCCGCCGCAGGCGTGACCCGATGATGATCGACACCTCGTAGAGGAGATACATCGGCAGGCCGATCACGAGCAGTGTGAACGGGTCGCCCGTGGGGGTGACGACGGCCGAGAGGATGACGATGCCGACGAACGCGAAGCGCCGGTTGCGCCGCAACGTCTCGGGCTTCACGACACCGACCATCTGCAGGAACGTCAGCACGACCGGCAGCTCGAAGGCCACGCCGAAGGCGAAGACCATCTTCACGAAGAACGAGAGGTACTGCTTCGGGCTGAAGAACGCCTCGAATCGCCCGGGGACGATGTTGATGAGCACGTCGAGCGCCCGGGGCATGAAGAGGTAGGCCAGCACCATGCCGAGCGCCAGCAGCACGACCGAGGCCGCGAAGAACGGGATCAGCATCTTGCGTTCGTTGGGGTAGAGCCCCGGCAGGATGAACTTGCCGATCTGATACAGCACGATCGGCAGCGCGAGGATCAGACCGCCGTAGAGCGACACGGTGAGCAGTGCGTTGAACGGATCGAGCGGGTCGGTGGCGAGCAGCAGGCAGTCGTTCTCGGGCCGGATGTCGCAGTAGGGCTCGAGCAGGAAGTCGAACACCCGGTCGTTGAAGACCATGATGATCGTCGCCCCGATGGCGACGGCGATCACCGATCGGATGATCCGGGTGCGGAGCTCGCGCAGGTGATCGACGATCGTCATGTCGTCGGGCCCGGGCTTCTCCTCCGTCTTGCGGAACGGCACTCGCAGCTTCATGCCGTGACGTCGTCCTCGTCCGCGGACTCGGCCACGGGACCCGAGGTGACATCGTCACCGTCCTCGACCGGGCCCGCCGCCGGCGAGTCGGCCGCCTCGGCGGCGTCACCATCGGTGTTCTCGTCGTCGGTCTCGTCGTCGACGGGCGCATCATCGCCGTCGTCCTCGGCGGGTTCGGCGATCCCGAGCGGGCCGGCCGTGGTGGCGATCGCGTTCTCCGCGAAGCCCCGGGGGACGATCGGATCGTCGTCCGACCCGGCACCCTGGGTCACACCGGTCTCGCCGATGGAGCGTTCCAGCTCGTTCATGGGCTCGGCGAACGACTTCTGGATCTCCTGGATCGGTTCCTTCACCGAGGCCTCGATCTCCTCGATCCCCGACATGAACTCCTCGCGGAGCCCACTGGTCATGGTCCGGAACTGTCCGGCCCACTTCCCGATCTTGCGCACGGCGGTCGGCAGCTGCTCCGGACCGATCGCCACGAGGGCCACGATCAGGATGACCAGGAACTCTTGGCCACCGACTTGGAACATGGGCTCAGACTACTGGCCGACACGCGTTCGACCCCGGCACGGATGTGCCGGGGTCGAACGAACGGGAGAACTGGAAGTGGTGGGAGGAGTCAGCCCTGGGAGAACTCCGCCAACGCCTGCTCGAGGCGTCGGTCGTCCTGCAGCAGATGGTGGAAATCGAGCAGGTCGTCGTGGGTGATCGGGTCGCCGCTGTGAGCTTCGTGGAGCTCGGCCGGCAGGCGCCACGTCGTGAACTCCACACCGGAGGCGATGAGGAGGTCGATCGTCCGGGTCTCGGCCGGCTTGACCACCGTCATCTGGCACGAGGGGCAGGTGAACGAGTACTCGCCGGCCTCGGTGTCATCACAGATCCGCACCCGCACGTCGGCCGTGGTCAGCTCGACATCTCCGCAGTCGGGGCAGCTCGCTCGAATCGTCGCCATTGTGGGGGGCTCCTGTCGTTCCACCGTTGCGGGTCCGCTGCCCGCTTGCCCTTTCAAGGTCGGCACCACCGGGAGGGGTCTTGAGTGCCGAAGGGGTCCCGATCCACCAGACGGGTCGAACGGCCTACGGAGCGGGCAGGATGGGGGGCGTGCCACGCCATGCCAGCCTGCTCGAACGGCCCATCCTCTTCGCCCACCGGGGTGCCAAGGCCCAGCTGCCCGAGAACACCCTGCCGGCGTTCGAACTCGCCGTTCGTCTGGGGGCCACCGGCCTCGAGAGCGACGTGTGGGTCACCAGCGACGGCGTCGCCGTGCTCGACCACGACGGTGAGCTCGGCCGACGCCCCTTCCGTAAGCCGATCTCGTCATTTCTACGGGCTGAGCTGCCCGAACACATTCCCTCACTCGCCGAGTTCTACGAGGCGATGGGCACCGATTGGCCCCTGTCGCTCGACGTCAAGACCGCGGAGGCCTTCGACGCGACCGTCGAGGCGGCACGCGCCGCCGGCGCCGAGGAACAGCTCTGGCTCTGCCACCCCGAACTCGAGGTCCTCATGGGCTGGCGGGAGCACACGACGGCCAAACTCGTCGACTCGACCCGGCTGAAGAAGCTCGACGGCGGTCCGGAGCGCCGAGCCGCCCAACTGAGGGATCTGGGCATCGACGGGATCAACCTCCGCCTTCCGGACTGGAACGCCGGCCTGGTCACGCTGTTCCACCGATTCGGGCGCACCGCGTTCGGGTGGGACGCCCAACACGTCCGGGAGATCGTCGCCCTGATCGACATGGGCATCGACGCCGTCTACTCCGACCACAGCGAACGGATGGCGGAGAGTTACGCGGCGATGTTCCCCGACGACGATCCGCTCGGCCCGAGTGATCTCGACGCACCGGAAGAGGACGCATGAAGTTCAGTCGCCGTGATCTGCTCGTCTACGGCCTCATGGCCGTGTTCGCCGTCGCCGTGTTGTGGTGGCAGAACGGCGGTGCCGACACCACGACCCAGGCGGTCGAGACCGGGGTCGAGGAGATCCGGGACACCGCCGAAGCCGACGGCGGTGATCTCCCGGGCACCGACGCAGCCGACTCCGGCATCACGCTGCGGGCCGACCCGGTCTCAGGGCTCCCGACCATCGGGCTCGACGACCTGCCGGACGAGGCGATCGACACGCTGGTGCTCATCGAGAACGACGGGCCCTACCCGTTCGATCGGGACGGCATCACCTTCCAGAACCGGGAGGGGATCCTTCCCGACCGCGAGCGGGGCCACTACGAGGAGTTCACCGTGATCACCCCGGGCCTCGACCACCGAGGCGCGAGACGGATCGTCGCCGGCGACGACGGGGAGCGCTACTACACCGACGACCACTACGAGTCGTTCGAGGAGTTGGTCGAATGAGCGCCGATCGCTGGCTGGCCGAGACGGGCCGCCATGACGTGTCCGCCACGCCCGCGTCGGTCGCCCACGACGTGGCGCTCCATCCCGACGGCGCGGGGTGGCGGGTCGCCGCGGTGGATCTCGGCGTCGCCGCCGACAAAGCCGAACTCATCGTCGGCGCGGCCGCCGCGCTCGGCGTCCGCGAGCCCGCACCGAACTGGGACGCCTTGTGGGACGTGGCGGGCGATCGCGAGGACGACCTGCTCGTCGTGGTGCACGGTGTGGCCGCCGAGGGCGTGCCCGCCGCGGTGCTCGTGAGCATGCTCGGCGAGCTCACCGAACTCGAACGCCCACGCACCCGCCTCGTGGTGATGACCGCCTGAACGGTCGGCGACCGGGTCGATCAGAGCGCGTCGACCCGGTTGAGCGGCCAGAACAGCACGAACGCCCGACCGACGATGCGGTCCCGTGGGATCGTCCCGATCCAGCGGGAGTCGAACGACTGGTCCCGGTTGTCGCCCATCACGAACACCTCGCCCTCGGGCACGGTGGTGGCGGGGAAGTCGTCGATGACGACGTCGCTGTCGAGGTAGGGCTCGTCGAGCAGCTGCTCGTCGATGTAGACCTCACCGTCACGCAGCTCGATCGTCTCACCGGGCAGGGCGATGACCCGCTTGATGAGGTCGTCGGTGTCGCCGGGGGTGTTCGGGTCCCGTCGGAACACGATGACGTCGCCACGGTTCACGTCGTGGAGCCGGTAGGAGAGCTTGTTGACGAGCACCCGGTCCTGCTCGACGAGCGTCGACTCCATCGACTCCGACGGGATGTAGAACGACTGGACGACGAAGGCCCGCAGGATCAGCGCGACGAGGATGGCGCCGGCGAACACCGCGATCCACTCGGTGATCGCACGCAGGACACTCGGTTCGTCGTCGACGGGCGTCTCGAGTTCGCCTTCGGCGAGGTCACCGATCGTCGGACGCTCGTCGTCGGTGGTGTCGGGCATCACGGCGCTGGTCACATCGGAGGTGGTCGGTCGCTCCACCGGGGGTGCTTGAGCGATGTCTGGCGGTTCCGGGACCGGGTCGCCGGCTCGCACCGCGCCGGCCGGAGCCGCCGACTCGGCGGCGAGCGGCGTGTCGACCTCGATCGGCGTCGCCGCGACCTCTGCCTGCGCCGGGGCCGCCTCGGGGATCGAGGCCTCGACAGCGCCGGGGGTCGGCTCGGGCTCGGGCTCGGGAGCGACGACCTCCGGCACGGGGGCCTCGACCGCGGGCTGGGTCGCCGGGGCCTCGTCGGCGGGACCGGCGTCGAACGGCCGATAGGTGGGCCCACCGATGCGTCGGGCCGGGGCGGCGAGGTCGGGTTCGGCCGACGCTGCGCCCACCGGTGGCGGGGTCGTCGCCGGTGGGGTCGGCGCGTTCGTGCCGTACGGCCCGACCGGCTCGGTCGACGACGCAGCGGCGCCGCTCGTCGGCATGTCGGCCGGTGTCGACGACGGCTCGTCGCCGAGGATCGCCTCCATCAGGGCGTCGGAGATCCAGCGGTCGTCGGCGGGTTCGGGCATGGGCGGCTCACGTTAGTGGTGTGGCGCTCTGTCCCGGCTCCACCCTCGGCTCAGTCGTATCGACGCAACACCCGCGCAGCGGCACGGGCACCGGCCTCGGCGAGGTCGGCGGGAGCGCCGGCGACCGTCGTCACCGACCGCACGGCCGGGCCGAGCCGCACGAGCAGGCGTTCGAGCCAGGCGTCCGCCGTCACGGCCAACACCACCCGCAGCGCCCCGTCGTCGAGGACCTCCACCGACTCGGTCGGGTAGTACTCGGCGACCCAGGCCGCCTCGTTCTCCAGCTCGAGGGTCACCCGAGGGTGCCGCTCGTCGGGATGGAACACCGCATCGCCGGCGTCGGGCCCGGGCAGATGGGTGCTCGGCTCACCGGTGGCCCGCAGCGCCGCGACCCGATCGACCCGGAAGAGCCGCTCGCCGTTCGCGAGGTGGCACCAGGCGTCGACGTACCAGGCGCCCGCATCGGCGAAGACCCGCCACGGGGCGATCCGGCGGGTCGTCTCGGCATCACGGTTGTACGAGTAGTAGTCGATCTCGACCTCGGTGGCGGCCTCGGCGGCGGCCCGCAGGTCGGTGAGCACGGCGGGGTCGCCGATGCCGAGATCGACATCGACCCGTTCGGTCGTGTCGAGGCCGAGGGAACCGGCGAGTTTGTCGAGGGCCCGGGGCAGCGCGCCGGCCGGATCGGCGCCCGGCACGGAGGCGAGCGCATCCGAGGACACGACCAGGGCCAACGCCTGGGCCGGGGTCAGCTTCAGGGGACGCTTGAAGAAGTCGGCGTAGTGGATCCAGACCCGCCCGTCGTCGAGCACGACTTCCACGAGGCTGTCGGGGGTGTAGGGCGGCAGGCCGACCAGCCAGACGACGTTGAGGTCGTCGAGCAGTTCCTTCTCGCTGATGCCGAATCGGGCGGCGGCCTCGGCCACGGCCACACCGGGGTGGGCCACGAGCCACGGCACCATCGACAGCACCCGCTTCATGCGGTGGCCGGCGGTGATCCGGGCGCTCATCGGGCCGCCACCGCCCGGAGCCAGGCGACGAGGTCGTCACGGAGTGCGGGCGGCCCCTCGAGCTCGGCGTGGTCGAGCAGGTCGAGCACGAACGATCGGAACGCGTCGGTGTTGCGGACCTCGACCTCGAAGGTCGTGGCCTCGGCGTCATCGGCCACGACGGCGTCATCGCCGAGCTGGCGGCGGGCCCAGTCGGCCCGAACCGCATCGACCCGGAGCCGGGCCGTCACCGGCTCGTCCTCGCCGTACTCCCACGAGTGTCGGGTCCGGCCGTCGGCCAGTGGCGGTTCGGAGGTCGCCGACCCCCGGACGTCGTCGACGACGACGGAACCGTCGATCCGGTCGAGGCGGAAGTTGCGCTCCTCACCACGGGAGTGATCGAACGCCGTGAGATACCAACGCCCCCGCTGGAAGTCGAGCCGCCAGGGGTCGACCTCCCGATCGGTGTCGTTGTAGCGGAATCGGACCCGCTGCTTGTTCGAGATGGAGCTGAACAACGGCACGAGCGCCGGGTGCGAGGGCACCTCGGTGATCGGGGCGACCGGCGCCCCTTCGGGTGCGGCACCTCCTCCGAGCTTCCAGAACGCCTCGGTGTCGTCGAGGCCCTCCAGCCGCACGGCGAGCGACGCGAGGTGCAGGGCGGCCAGCTCGTCGGGCTCGAGGCCCGGATCGGGCAGGTGGTAGTCCTCCGGCGGGATCCGGTAGCCGTCGATCGGCGGGTCGGTGCCGGGCACCCGTTCGACGACGAGCGGGATGCCGAGCCCGCGGAGTTCGTCCTTGTCGCGCTCGAACGTGCGACGGAACGACGGACCCGGGGGCGGGTAGCCCTCGATCTGGGTCCGGATCTCCTCGGCCGAGAGGGGTCGGCGGGTCTCGAGCAGGACCGCGGTCAGGTTCAGGAGACGTTCGAGCTTGCTCACACCACCGCCTCTACAGCGACGAGATCAGGGTGTCGACGCGGGGATCCTCGTGGCGGAACGGGTCCTTGCACAGCACGGTGCGCTGCGCCTGGTCGTTCAGCTTCAGATGCACCCAGTCGACCGTGTAGTCCCGCTTGCGGTCCTTCGCAGCTTTGATGAAGTCGCCCCGCAGCTTGGCTCGGGTGGTCTGGGGCGGCGTGTCGATCGCGGCGAACATCTCGGCGTCGTCGAGGGTCCGTTCCACGAGCCCCTTGCGGGACATCTTGTTGAACACCCCCTGATCGTGACGCACGTCGTGGTACTGGAGGTCGAGCAGCGCCACACGGGCGTCGGACAGCGCGAGATCGTGGCGGGCCCGGAACTTCTCGATCAGGTTGTGCTTGATGACCCAGTCGAGCTCACGGTCGAGCG
>JAHDBV010000183.1 GCA_020630195.1 Acidimicrobiales bacterium | reverse complement strand
GGAAATTCTCCGTGGTTGAGCGCAGCAGACGGTGTGGGGTGACATCCTCTCAGCTCGTGAGCACGAACACTCCTGACATTCAGATCCCCACCGAACTCCGCCCGTCAGATGGCCGATTCGCGTCGGGTCCGTCGAAGGTTCGTCCCGAAGCCGTCGCCGCTCTGGCCGACATCGCGGATGACTTCCTGGGCACGTCGCATCGCAAGTCGACGGTCAAGGACATCGTCGGCCGCCTCCGAACGGGCCTCGACGACCTGTTCTCCCTCCCGGACGACTGGGAGGTGGTGCTCGGCAACGGCGGTACGACGTTGTTCTGGGACGCCGCGACCTTCGGCCTGATCGACGCCAAGTCCCAGCACCTCAGCTTCGGCGAGTTCTCCTCCAAGTTCGCGAAGGGCGTGGCCGCGGCGCCGTTCCTCGCCGATCCGCAGGTGATCTCGGCCGACATGGGCGCCCATCCGGCGGCCGTCGCCGACGAGTCCGTCGACTTCTACGCCCTCACCCACAACGAGACCTCGACCGGTGTGTCCATGCCGCTCGCCCGCCCCGCCGGAGCGAACGACGATGCGATCGTCGCGGTCGACGCCACCTCGGCCGCCGGCGCCATCGCCTGGGACCCCGCCGAGGTCGACTGCTACTACTTCGCCCCGCAGAAGGCGATCGCCTCCGACGGCGGTCTTTGGATCGCCTGCTGCTCGCCCCGGGCCCAGGAGCGCATCAACCGCATCGCGGATGGGCCCCGGTGGATCCCGGCCGGACTCGATCTCAAGATCGCACTCGACAACTCCACGAAGAACCAGACCTACAACACCCCGGCGCTCGCCACGATCTTCCTCGCCATGCACCAGATCGAGTGGTTCAACGAGGGCGGCGGCATGAGCTTCGCCGCCGGCCGCTCCGAGGCACTGTCGAACCACGTGTACTCGTGGGCCGAGGCGTCGAGCTCCGCGTCACCGTTCGTCGCCGACGCCGCGATGCGGTCGCCCGTGGTCGCGACCATCGACTTCGACGACTCGGTCTCGGCCGACGACATCGCGGCCGTGCTCCGCGCCAACGGGATCCTGGACACCGAGGGCTATCGCAAGCTCGGCCGCAACCAGCTCCGCATCGCCTGCTTCCCGGCGATCGAGCTGTCGGACATGGAGGCCCTCACCGCCAGCATCGACTTCGTCGTGGGTGAGCTCAGCTGACCGACCCCGGTCTCGCCTGGGCCGCCGAGGCGGCCGGATCGACCGTCATCGAGACGTCGCCGCTCGTCGGCGGCGTCTCGTCGCGTCTGCGCCGGCTCTCCTTCGACGACGGGCGGGTGCTGGTTCTGCGGGAGGTTCCCCGACCGGACGACGCCGAACGGGACATCCGACGCGAGACCGTCGCACTCGAGCTCGCGTCGCCGGTGCGTCGCCCGACGATCGTGGCCGCGGACCCGGCTGGAGGTCGCAGCTTGGCGACGTGGGTCCCGGGGTCGTGGTCGATCGCCGCCGACGACGTGCGGGACCGCATGCCGGCGCTCGCCGAACTGAGCCGAGCGATCGCATCGACGCCCCTTCCCGACGGCCACCGTCTCGACCACTGGCGGACGTGGTTCCGGCCTCCCGGAGTCGTTCCGGAATGGGCGACCCGGCCGGTGTTGTGGCATCGGGCCTTCGAGCTCGCCGCCGAGTGGGAGGTGCCTCCCCACGAACCCGTCCTCCTCCACCGCGACCTCCACCCCATGAACGTGTTGTGGGACGGCGATGACCCCGCGGTCGTCGACTGGGTGCAGGCGTGCATCGGCCACCCCCACGCGGAGCTCGCCCACACCCGTTGGAACCTCACACTCCTCGCGGATGAAACGACCGGCGACGGATTCGTGGTCACGGCGGCCGGGGTCGAGATCGACCCGATGTGGGACGTGATCGAGGCCGTGGAGTTCTCACCCGAACCGTTCGACGTCTCGGCCTGGCACGCCGGTGGCCGCACCGACATCACAGCGGAACGGGCGGCCGGGGCGGCGGAACGACTGCTCGCCCGTGCCATCGAGCGGCTCGCCTGAACGCGACGATGCCGGGCCCGAAGGACCCGGCACCGCGAACGCATCAGCGTTCGATGATCAGCTGTCGTTGTCGGATGGCTCGGTCTCGAGCCGCAACGACACCGAGTTCATGCAGTACCGCTCCCCCGTCGGCCCGGGGCCGTCGGGGAACACGTGCCCGAGATGGGCGCCGCAGTTGGCGCAGGTCACCTCGGTCCGCACCATGCCGTAGCTGGTGTCGGTGTGGGTCTCGACCGAGTCGAGATCCATCGGGTTGGTGAAGCTCGGCCAGCCGCTGCCCGACTCGTACTTCGTGTCGGAGCTGAACAGCTCGGCGTCGCAGACGATGCACCGATACGTGCCGTCGTCCTTGGTGTCCCAGTACCGCCCGGTGAAGGCCCGCTCGGTGCCGGCCTCCTGGGTGACGTGGTACTCCTCGGGCGACAGGCGCTCACGGAGCTCGGACTCTGAATACTTCGTACCGCTCATCGGGGTGTCCACCTTTCTCGGCCGGAGCAGACCCTCCAGCCGTTCACGGATACGCATACCAGAACCCTGCCGCCACCGTGGTTGGTCCCGCCAACCGCGGAAATCGGCGAAACGATCGGAAAACGGTGGAGGCCGGGTCAGACCCGGCGACCGTCCTCGACGAGATTGATCTCCCAGAGCACCTGATCGAGCCGGTCGTCGGCACCGATCGGGGCGAACCGCTGCGGGTTCTCCGGGGTGATGCAGCTCGCGACGGGCGTGAGCGTGGTCCAGGGCGTGGGGTGCAGGAACTGCACGACCGAGTAGCGATCGCCCGGCTGGTCGGGGTCGGCCACGACCCGGTGGATGCCCGAGGGGATCACGCCGTTGGTGATGTGCTCCAGCATGATCCCGGTGTTGATGATCACGTGCCCCTCGGGGGGCCGGGCGTCGACCCAGGAGCCGTCGTCCATCTTCACCTCGAGCCCCTTGGCCGTCGCACGGGGCAGGGCCGTGATGAGGTTGATGTCGGCGTGCTCGGCGGCCCACACGTGCTCGGCGCCGGGTGCGAGGTCCATCGCCGGATAGTGGATGGCCCGGGAGAGCGTGGTGCCGTAGTTCGTCATGTCGTCGAAGAAGGTCTCGTGGCAGCCCACGCCGACGGCGATGATCCGGAGGAACCGACGCTGGAGCTCGAGCAGCGACCAGTAGAACTCGTCGAGCACCGCACCGATGCCGGGTACGAGATCATCCGGGTAGGACGGGCCGAGGTACCGGTCGGGGTACTTGGCGGCGAGAGGATGCCCGTCGGGCACCCGCATGCCCCAGTTGAACATCTCCTTCCAGTCGGGCGTGTCGGAGGTGGCTGCGGTCTCGACGAGCAGTCCCGTGTAGCCCGACTGGCCGTTCGAGCCCATCACGGTCGCCGACTGCTTGGCCTCGGCGTCGAGGGAGAAGAACTCGGTCAACATCCCGTAGGCGTCGTCGAGCAGCTGCTCGGACAGGTCGGACGAGGTGTAGACGAACCCGGTTCGCAGGCTCTCACGCACACCGTCGACCACGGCTCGGCGCTGCGCGTCCGTCCCGCTCTCGAACGCCAACAGGTCGACATCCAGGATTTCGCTCACCCCGGGATTCTACGGCCGGGCCCGCACCGAGGTCGCCTTCGCTCCCGGACGCGACGAGGGCCACACCCCCGCGGG
>JAHDBV010000008.1:76641-94005 GCA_020630195.1 Acidimicrobiales bacterium | reverse complement strand
CTCGAAGGCAACCCGGTGCTCGTCGTCATCGACATCCAGGGTGGCGAAGGTGCCGTTACCTCCGATGGCCCGGCGATCCCGCTCATGGAGGGCTACGACGACCGGTTGTCGGCGGCGCCGGAGCTGATCGCCTCGGCCCGGGAGAACGGCATCCCGGTCGTGTTCTTCCAGGAGGCCCATCGCCGTGACCTCGTCGACTTCGGCCGTGAACTCGACGGTGTCGAGGGCATCCACCTGCTCGAGGGGGATCCGGGCACCGCCGTCGACCCCCGCGTCGGCATGCGGCCGGACGACTACTTCATCCGCAAGCGCCGCTACTCGTGCTTCTTCGGCACCGAGTTCGAGATCCTGCTGAAGGGGCTGAAGGCCGACACCCTCGTGCTGATCGGGGGTCACACCGATGTCTGCGTGCACTACACGTTCGTCGACGCCCACCAGCACGACTACTTCTGTCGTGTCGTCGAGGACTGCGTGGCGGGCTCCTCACAGCGAGCCCACGACGGCGCACTCGAGGCGATGGAGTACCTCCAGACCGGCGCCCGACGGACGACGGCCGAGATCCTCGACGCCTTCAGCGCCGTCGGAGCGGCCGCGCAGGTCTGAGCCACGGCCGACCGGGGCGGCGCTCAGTCCCGCGGGTGGTGGGCGACGAGCACGCCGTCGTCCACGAACAGCGTCCGCACATATCGGTCGAGCGCCACCAGCCGCCCGTCGACGGTCACGAGGTCGCCCCGCCGCAGCTCGCGGTCGTCATCGAGATGCACCTCCGCGGTGACCGCCCGGCTGATCAGGCGACCGTCACCGAGCTCACCGATCACCATGCGGACACGCCGACCCGGGCCGTCGAACACCGAGTGGTAGTGGAAGTCGGACACCCGATCGACCGTGCCCGACCACTGCACCGGTCGACCACGATGGGTCGCGTCGAAGTGCGCCTCGGTCTCGTGCCCCATGCGATGGCTCGAGAACAGATCCGCGATGACCGAGTCGACCTCGGCTGGCACTGGCGAGACCGGCGGCTCGATCGCTGCTCGGTCCGAGGCGGTGGCCGCCAGTTCGGCCTCCGCCACCGACGACCAGGCGGCGAGCTCGTCGTCGTCGAGATGTTCGATGGCCCGGCGGGCGCCGGCGGGATCACCCGCGGCCAGACGGGCTTCGGCCTCGAGCGTCTCCACCAGCCGGTTGTCCCCGTGTTCCTCCCGCCAGGCGTGCAGTGCGTCGGCCGACGCGCCCGGATCACCGTCGACGCGCGGTTCGAGCGCGACGTCCACCGACGCCGGCTCGCTGAACACCTCGGATGCGTCGACGAGCCACCGCAGGTGCATCGTGAGGGCGCCGGCGTCCCGCTCGACGCCACGACGCTCGGCCTCGATGCCCGCACCGTCGATCTCGGCATGCAGGTACCGCTCGAACAGGTGGATCGCCGTGGTCCGGCGGGCCGGCGTGAGGAACGCACCGGCCGAGGTGGTCTCGGGTGCCCGGACCACGACGCGGGCATCGAACTCGTCGTCGCCGATCACGACGTCATCGTCCATGCCGACCACGCCGAGCAGGAAGCGCATCCGGCCCTGCTTCGTCAACCTCACCGACGGACCGGTGGTCCGATGCCCGACCGTGTACTTCGTGAAGGTCGTGCGGTTCTTGCCCGACCCCCGGGTCACGGTCTCGACGACCACCGGGTGACCGTCGAGCATCCCGACGATGCGGACACCGTCGAACTCGAGTCCGAGCGAGCTCGCCACCTCGGTCCAGGCCTGTTTGCGGAGCTGGTTCGCATAGAGGCTCCAGCCGATCGACACGGCCAGCACCACGGCGAAGATGACGAAACCCGACATGCTCGCATCGTCGCACCCGGTGGCACCCGGCGTGGGTGACCCTGCGCCGGGTCAGCGGGCGAGGAGCGGCTCCGGCACCCCGACCACATCGACGTCGAGCTCCAGCAGACAGCCATCGGGGCACGCCGGGTCGGCATCCGCACGATCGGTCGCGATCGACGTGACGACGAGCCGATCGAGACCCGCACCGACGAACGCGGGCATCGTCGGCAACAGCATCGGGACCTCGACGACCCGGTCGACGTCGCCCGCCGGTGTGGCGCGCAGCACCGCCGAGCCGGTGACACAGGCCACCCAGTAGCAGCCGTCCGCGTCCACACAGGCGCCGTCGGGCAGGCCGGGCAGATCGGCGAAGTCGAGGAACACCCGCTCCCCGTGGCGTTCACCGGTGTCGGGATCGAGGTCGTAGGCCCAGACCGTGGCGGTCGGGGTGTCGGCCCAGTACATGGTCCGCCCGTCGGGGCTGAAGGCGGTGCCGTTGTTGATCCCGATCCCGGTGCGCAGCGTCGCGATCTCGAGCTCGTCCCCGGTGAACCCGATGCGATGCAGCGAGCCCTTCGAGCGGCCCGCCTCGGGTGGGAGGTCCATCGACCCGACCCAGTACCGCCCGGCGCGATCGCAGCGACCGTCGTTGAGACGGACCTGCGGGTCGGGGCGTTCGACCTCGGCGATCGCGTGCACCGCCCCGGTCGACCACTCGAGGCTCACGAGCTCGTGCTCCATCGCCACGACGAGACGGTCGGGTTCGTCGGTGAGCACGAACGATCCCGGCCGCGCGGGCAACGATCGGGTCTCGACCGCCCCGGTGTCGATGTCGACCCGGTGGATCCGACGGCCGTCGATGTCCTCGAGGACCAGCCGGCCGATGCGGTCGTCCCACACCGGGCACTCCCCCAGCTCGGTGTGCAGCTCACCGATGCGTCGCATGGTCATGGCGAACCCTCCTCGGGGTCGATGAGTGGTCGGCCCGTTCCGGGACGGCCGGCGAACGTGGCACGGATCTCGGGCGCCATGCGCGGATCGGCCCGCCACGGCACCACGTCGCTCGTCTCGAACAACCAGCGGAAGATCCGATCGCGGCCCTCGGCGACCGTCGCGGCATGGCCCGGCTCGTCGGCCAGGTTGACGAGCTCGTCCGGGTCATCGAGCCGGTCGTACAACTCGGGCGCCTCGTAGAGCCGCTCCACGTGGGTCCAGCGATCGGTCCGCATCGCGATGACCCGACCGGCGAGCTCGGGACGGTCGTGCTGCAGCGTCTGCTTCGGCTCGTAGTGGCCCGTCGCGCCCGACTCCAGCAGCGGCTCCTCGGCGACCGTGAAGCCGCCCTCGGTGACGGCGACATCGCGGTGGCTCGCATCGGGCGCCTCGAGCAGGCCCCGGAACGACCGGCCGAACTGAGTCCAATCCGGTTCGATCTCCGCGTAGTCGAGCAGTGTCGGGGTGAGGTCGACCAGCTCGACGAACGTGTTCGACACACCCGACGAGCCCCGGGGGTCGTGCACGATCAGTGGGTTGCGTGTGAGACACGGCTCGACGCCCGACATCCACTTCTCGACGAGACCCATGTCGCCCAGGTACTCGCCGTGGTCGGTGAAGGCGAACGTCACGGTGCGCTCGGCCACCCCGGCGGCCTCGAGGCCCGATCGGAGTCGGCCGAACTGGTCGTCGACCCGACGGATCATGTCGTAGTAGGTGCCGATGACCTCGGCCCAGTCCTCCGGAGAGACCGCGGCCAGCCCGTAGCGCTCGCGGATCGCCGCCCGGAAGCCCGGCTCGCGGCCGGTGGGCACCGCCAGGGGTTCGGGGACCGCCGAACGGTCGTGGTGGCCATACCACCGTCGCCCCACGGCGAAGGGCGGGTGCGGGGCGATCAGGGGGACGAGCACGCACCACGGTTCGGGCATCTCGGCGAACCAGTCGAGGGTGGTGGCGATCGTCGCCTCGTCGAGGTCGTACGGGTCGTCGGTGTCGTGGGGGCCACCCCACATCGTGAAGTAGCGCGGATCGTCGCGGGCGGTGCCGGCCGAGAACGTCGCGGCGAGGGCGTCACGATCGGGTGGCCGGGTGAACCCCCACCGATCGGTGCTCGTCTCGGTGACCCCCGGCCCGAGCATGTCGCCCCGGGCCCCGGCGTGGGCGACGTGGTAGCCCGCTGCGCGCAGACGCCGGAACACGTTCGGTTCGTGGGGCCGGAGCAGGTGCGAGAGCGTGCGGTGGCCGGCCACGTGCGGATACCAACCGGTGAACATCGAGATCCGACTCTGCGAGCAGACCGTGTGCTGCACGTGGGCGTCGGTGAAGCGCACGCCATCGGCCGCGAGGGCGTCGAGATGCGGTGTCTCGACCACCGGGTTCCCGAACGCACCCACCGAGTCGGCGCGGAGTTGATCGGTCATGAACAGCAGCAGGTTCGGTCGGCTGGAGGTGGCCACGACCCGACGCTAGGCGACACCCGGGCGACGGTCGCGACCACGGATCGGGCGCCACGGGACAGCCCCGGCGCCTCCCGCTACGTTGGGCCGATGCGGAGGATCGTGCGGGCATGGATCGTCGTCGTGTCGATGTCGTTGGGCCTCGTGGCCGTGACGGCCCCGGCGTCGGCCGAGGGTGAGTACCGCGACGCCCCGTCACCCGAAGCGTTCGTCGAGCTCCAATACGCCGACTTCCTCGACCGCAGCCCCGACGCCGCGGGTCTCGCGTTCTGGGCCGACCGCCTCGCCCGGGGCGCCTCGGCCGCCGAGGTCATCGAATCCCTGCTGGCGACGCCCGAGTTCGCCGACACGCTCGAACCCCTCGCCCGCCTCTATCTCGCGTCGTTCGAACGTGTGCCCGACCGAGACGGGCTCTGGTTCTGGGAGAACCGCCGACGTGGTGGCCAGTCGTGGCGAGCCATCAGCGACCACTTCGTGGCGTCGCCGGAGTTCCAGGCGACCTACGGCGATCTCGACGACACCGCCTTCGTGCAGCGGGTCTACCGCAACGTGCTCGACCGGCCCGCCGACAACGGCGGCCTCGCGTTCTGGGTCGACCGGCTCGAGCGCGGCATGCCCCGGGGAGATCTGATCCGCTCCTTCTCGGAGTCGGCCGAGTTCCGCGACACGACCCGCGGCGAGGTCCGCACCGCGTTGCTCTACATCGCCATGCTCCGGCGCACACCCGACGCCGGCGGCCTCGCCTACTGGTCGGGTCGGCTCGGGCCGGGCACCTCCCAGCAGGCCGCGATCGAGGCGATGCTCGGCACCCCCGAGTACCGCGACCGCGTCGTCCGCACCTTCCCCGCCCGGCTCCCGCTCACCGGCGAAGCAGCCCGGTCGGCGCCCGACCGCCCCGCCCTCGTCGTGAAGATCGACAACCACGACCGGGCCCGGCCGCAGATCGGGCTCAACGACGCCGACATCGTGTTCGAGGAACTCGTGGAGGGCGCCATCACCCGATTCGCGGCCGTGTTCCACGCCGATCCACCGGCCACGGTGGGACCGATCCGGTCGGTCCGCACCACCGACCTCGACCTCATCGAACCGTTGCGCTCCCCACTGCTCGCCGCGTCGGGGGCCAACCCCGGCGTGCTGGCCGAGATCGACCGGGCACCCGTGGTGAACGTGAACGCCCTCGTCGCCGGCTCCGCCTACTTCCGGATCAACGGTCGCAACGCACCCCACAACCTCGTGGCGTCGACGTCGTCGTTGTTCGGCGCCGACGCCGGACGCACCGGTCGGCCGATCCCGCTCTTCTCCTACCGCGCCGTCCGGGCCGCACCCGCCGGCGGTGTGAGCAGTGCCGGGGTCGACATCGACGTCGGGTTCACCGAGGTGAGCTATCGCTGGAACGGCACCGGCTGGGTCCGCTCGCAGAACGGCACCCTGCACACCGACGCCGACGGGCGGGCCGTCGCCCCACCGAACGTCGTCGTGCTCGAGACCGTCTACCGACAGAGCGCCGTCGACGCCGAGTCACCCGAGGCGATCACCGTCGGCACCGGGCCGGTCTCGGTCTACACCGGCGGTCGACGCGTGACGGGTACCTGGTCGCGGACCGATGCCTCGGAGCGGATCGTGCTGCGCGACGGCTCCGGCGACGAGATCGATCTCACGCCCGGCCGGACGTGGGTGATGCTCGCCCCGCCGGGCACCGTGACCCACCGCTGAGCGACCCACCCGGGGGCCTCAGAGCGCGGCGCCCGCCGCCGAGGCCAACTCGATCGACCGCAACACCCGACCGTGCAGGTGCTCGAGATCGGCGGCGTCGATCGCCTTCTGGCCGTTCTTGTACCGGGCGTAGACGCCGTGGAGGATGCAGGCCGTCTTGAAGTGGTTGAAGGCGATGTAGACGTCGAGTTCGGACAGATCCCGACCCGTGCGCTCGGCGTAGCGGGCCGTCAGATGATCCCGCTCCGGGAACCCCTCGGCCAACGTGGGCGACCCGGGCGTCGGCGCGGGGACGTCGGCGTCGCTCACCCAACCGTTGAGCAGATATGCGAGGTCGGCGAGCGGATCACCGAGGGTCGAGATCTCCCAGTCGACGATCGCCGTGACCGTCCCGGTGCGATCGAACATGACGTTGTGGAGCATGTAGTCGCCGTGCACGAGGGTGGCCGGTCCCTGGTCGGGCAGGCGGGCCATCAATCGGTCGTGGGCGGCGTGGATCCCCGGGTCGTCGATCTCCGCGAACGGCACCGACGCGGTCCAGCTCCCGTACCAGGAGCGGATCTGGCGTTCCACGTAGCCGTCGGGGCGGCCGTGCCGATCGAGCCCCACCGCCATCGGATCGACGGCGTGCAGGGCGGCGAGTGCATCGACCATCTCGTCGGCGAGATGACCCCGCCGCTCCTCGGGCACCCATTCCCGGACCTCGTCGGCGGAGTAGAACGGCCGGCCCTCGACGAAGCCCATCACGTAGAACCGGGCGCCGGTCACGTCGGTGTCGGTGCACAGCGCGATCGGCTGGGCGACGGGCACCGGGGTGTCCCACAACGCGTCGAGCACCCGCCACTCTCGCTCCATGTCGTGGGCCTTCGGCAGCAACTCACCCTCGGGCGGGCGACGGACCACCGCGCGGGTGCCGTTCGAGTCGGTGAGGGCGTAGGTCAGGTTCGAATGGCCACCGACCAGGCGCTCCCACTCGAACGGACCGCGGAGCACGTCGGTGTTCGCCTCGATCCACGTCGTGACCGCCTCGACGTCGAAACCGGCGATGGGTGTGGTGGCATCGGCCATGGAACCTCCGATCGGAACCCGCCGAGTCTGACCGATCCCCGACGCCCGGGCGAACGGGACCGCCCGAACGCGTGACGCCGGCCTCGATCCGTTGCTAGAACTCCCGCGACGACCGGCCCGGCGCCGTACGCCGGAGGGGACCGACGATGACCGACACGATCGACCACGACGCCGACACCCACGACGCCTACAACACCGTGGCGATCCGCCACGCCGCCGCGCTGCACGAGATCCGCCTCGCCCGACACGCCCGCAACCGCGCCGACGGCACGAAGCGTCCCCTCGACCAACTCGTTCCCCAACGCGATCGCACCGCCGTCGGTGTGGACATCGAATGGCGTCGGATGGGGCAACGCCCCGTCACCCCCGAGCTCGAGGCTCGGGCCGACGCCCTCGGCATCCGCTTCGAGCACCTCGGTCTGACGCTCGGCACCGTGCTGCACGGTGTCGATCTGCGGGACGACGCGGAGGAGATCACCGCCGTCGTCCGGGCGACGCTCAACGAACGCAAGGTCGTCTTCTTCCGGGATCAGCATCTCTCCGAGGACGAACAGGTCGCCTTCGGTCGCCGCTTCGGTCCGCTCGACGCCTTCCCGTTCGGCGCCCCCGGCGACAACCCCTACGTCCTCCAGATCATCCACCACGACCAGAGCCCCGGCACCGAGAACGGCTGGCACACCGACGTCACCTGGATGGAGAAGCCGTCGCTCGGTTCCATCGCCCAGATGATCCAGGCGCCTCCGGTCGGTGGCGACACCCTGTTCGCCGACAGCCATGCGGCGTTCTGGGGCCTGCCCGACGCCATCCGGGAGCGGGTCACGCCGCTGTGGGGGGTCAACGACTACCGGATCTTCGTCCAGGGCCGCGAAGGCGACCCCTTCCCCGAGGACGTCCGCGCCGCCATCGAGGCCGACATCCCGTTCGGGGTGGCGCACCCACTCGTGCGCACCCACCCCGAGACGGGCAAGCCGGCGCTCTACATCCACGGCGGCTTCCTCCGCCACGACTCGCTCCACGACCCCGAGACGGGTGAGCAGCTCGACCCGGCCGAATCACGCGAACTCGTCCGGATCCTCCTCGCCCAGCACCCCCGCCCCGAGTACCAGTGCCGGTTCCGGTGGGAGGAGGGCTCCATCGCGTTCTGGGACAACCGAGCCGTCCAGCACTACGCGGCGAGCGACTACCACCCCCACCGCCGGGTCCTGCGTCGGGTGACCATCCGCGGCGACCGCCCGGCCCATCAACCGTCGAGTGCCGCACTCGACCCCCTCTGATTCCACGACACCAGCGAGGTGACCCCATGACCGACGTGACGATCGCCGACGACGGCCGCACCCTCCGCCTCGGCGGGGACACCCGATACAACCGGTTCTGGCTCCGCGACGCCTGCCCGAGCCTGCCCACGAAGGAATCCGGTCTCCGACGGTTCTCCGTGGCGACCCTTCCTCCCGACCTGACGATCGCCGCGGCCACCGTCGACGGAGACCGCTGCGCCGTCGACTGGTCGGACGGGCACCACAGCGATTTCTCCATCGCCGCACTCCGCGACCTCGCCGATCGAGCCGCCGGTCGTCGACGCGACGTCACCCCCTGTCGGACCTTCACGGCCGATCACACGCCGACCCGATTCGACGCCACGGCGCTCGAGCTCGGCAGCGAGACCCACCACGATCTCCTCGACACCGTCGCCCGCGAGGGCTTCGCACTCGTGACCGGGCTCGCCGACGACGACACCGAGACCGAACGCCTCGCCGCCTGCCTGGGCCGCATCCGGGAAACCGACTTCGGCCGGGTCTTCGACATCGTCACCGAGCCCGAGGCCTGGACCCTGTCCCAGTCGAACCTCGGCCAGGACGCCCACAGCGACGACCCGTTCCGCTACAGCCCGTCGGGGATCTCGATCCTGCACTGCCGGCGGGCCGCCGAGGGAGGCGGAGGACGGTCCATCATCGTCGACGGCTTCCGGGTCGCCGAGGACCTCCGCGCCGAACAGCCGGCGTCGTTCGAACTCCTCGCCACCGTCGCGATCCCCTACATCCGCCGCCGCACCGAGTCCGTCGACCAGGGCGAGGACGTCGACATGGTCGCCTACGGCCCCGTGCTGAGTGTCGCCGACGGCGAGCTGATGGGTGTCCGCTTCCACGAGCGGTCGACCGGGGTGTTCGACCTGCCGGCCGACATCGTCGACGACTACTACCTCGCCTTCCGGGCATTCGCCGAGAAGGTGCGTGACCCCGCCTACCAGTTCGATCACCGGCTCGCCGACGGCGAGGCGTTCGTGTTCGACAACCAGCGGGTGCTGCACGGTCGGACCGGCTACGAGTCCGACACCGGCGGCCGGCGCCACATCCGGCTCTGCACCGTCGACCGCGACCAGGTCCACTCCCGACTCCGGCGCCTGAAGGACGTGCACGGCCGACCCGGTGTCGACCTCGTCATGCGCTCCGGGGCCGCCGCGCACTGACCGGCCGGATCACACGGGCTCGATCACACCGACTCGGCCACGGCCTCGGTCACACCGACTCGGCCACGGCCTCGATCACAGCGCCTCGGCCACGGCCTCGATCACACCGCCTCGGCCACGGCCTCGATCACACCGCCTCGGCCACGGCCTCGATCACACCGACTCGGCCACGGCCTCGGTCACACCGACTCGGCCACGGCCTCGGTGATCGCCGCGGCGAGGATGTCGACCAGCCGATCGATCTCGTCGACGGTGATCACGAGCGGCGGCGACATCACGAACATGTTGTCGATCGGCCGCACGATCAGGCCCCGCCGCTGCGCGATCCGATCGACCCGTTCGGCCAGTGCGTTGTCGGCCGCCGGATCGGGACGATCCGGATCGACACGACACTCGACCGCCGCCATCAGGCCGACACCACGCACCTCGACCACCGGGGCGAGATCGGTGAGTGACCGCAACCGGGCCTGGAAGTGCGGGGCCGCCACGGTCCGGACATGGTGGAGCAGCTCGTCATGCTCGAAGACGTCGAGATTGGCGAGTGCCGCCGCCACGGCCACCGGATGGCCCGAGTAGGTGAAGCCGTTGAAGAACGACGCCCCCTCGGGACCGGCCGCGGCACGGACCTCCTCGACGAGGCGACGGGAGAAGAACGCCGCCCCCATCGGCACGTAGCCGCTCGTGAGCCCCTTCGCGGTCGTGATGATGTCCGGCACGACGCCGAAGACACGCTCGGACGCGAACATCTCGCCGAGCCGGCCGAACGCGGTGACGACCTCGTCGGAGATCACGAGGATGTCGTGGCGTCGGCAGAGCTCGGCCATCCGACGGTGGTACCCCTCGGGCGGGACGATGACGCCACCCGAGGCGAGGATCGGCTCCGAGATGAACGCGGCGATGCGGTCGGCGCCCAGTCGGTCGATCGCGGCGGCGAACTCCTCGACGAGCTCGTCGCAGAACTCGTCGGTCGACACGTCCGGCCGATCGAGCGGCTTCGGCGCCGTGAGGTGGTGGACCAGGTGCTCGGCCGTCGCCATCCCGACCTTCTCCCCCGCCTTCCCCGAGCAGGCCGCCGACAGGTAGGTGCTGCCGTGGTAGGCCCGCTGGCGGGAGATGATCAGCTGCTTGTCGGGGCGTCCGAGCACGTGATTGCGGAACCACACGAACCGCAGCGCCGTGTCGACCGCGGTCGAGCCGCCGGTCGTGTAGGCGACATGGTCGAGGTCTCCCGGGGTCATCGCCGTCAGTCGCTCCGTGAGCTCGAAGGTCGGGTCGACCCCGAACGACCACGGCGAGACGTAGGTGAGGGCGCGGGCCTGCGCGGCGATGGCCTCGGCGATCTCGTGGCGACCGTGTCCCACGTTCACGCACCACATCCCGCCGGGCCCGTCGAGCAGGCGGTTCCCGTCGACGTCGACGACCTCACACCCGGACCCCGACACCAGCACGGTCTTGCCGGCCTCCGGCCCGCCGTTCTCGGATGCGAAGTGCTGCCACGGATCCACCACCAACGCCTCGAGGCGGCGTCGCCGGCCGTCGTCCATGGCCTGGCCGTCCGATCGGGCGCTCACGGGACGAGCACGATCTTGCCGACGAACCGCTTCGACGCGAACAGCTCCTGGGCCGCCACGATCTCCTCGAGCGGGAACGTGGCCGACACCACCGGCCGGATCTCGCCTCGTTCGATGTAGCCGACGAGATCCTCGAGGATCCGATCCGGCTGATGGGTGCAGCCGAAGAAGCTGAGGTCCTTCAGATAGAGCGTGCGGACGTCGAGCTCGACGATCGGCCCCGCGATGGCCCCGGCGACCACGTAGCGCCCGCCCACGGCGAGCACGTCGAGCAGCGACGGCCAGGCGGGTCCCGCCACGACGTCGACCACGACGTCGATCGATCCCGCCCCGAGCTCGTGGACGAGATCGGCCCCACGTTCGACGACCCGGTCGGCGCCCATCGCCCGCACCTCGTCGGCCTTCGACGCACCCGACACGGCGATCACCTCGGCGCCTCGCCGGGCGGCGAGCTGGACCGCGGCCGACCCGACCCCGCCGGATGCTCCGGTGATGAGCACCCGTTCGGCACCGACTCCGGCCCGATGCAACATGCCTTCGGCCGTCGACCAGGCGCACGGGATCGACGCCAACTCGGCATCGGACCAGTCACAGTCGACGGCCAACGCGTCGACGGACCGGGTCACGGTGAACTCGGCGAAGCCGCCGTCGACCTCGGAGCCGAACACGACCGACGGCCGCGGACGTCCGCTCTGGGCGACGTGGTTCTGCATCGAACGCACGATCACCCGGTCGCCGAGGCGGGCGGCGTCGACCCCGTCACCGACGGCGACGATCCGACCGCACACGTCCGCGCCCTGGATGCGGGGGAACTCGAGCGGGACACCACTCCACGACCCGTCGTCGGCGACCTCGGCGTCGAACCCGTCGGCCCCACCGGCGTCGGTGGCGTCGGTGACCTGTTTCGAGTACCAGCCGATGCGGGTGTTCACGTCGGTGTTGTTCACCCCCGCCGCCCCCACCCGGATCAGGACCTCACCGGCACCGGGCCGGGGCACGGTGACGTCGGTGCGATGGTCGAGTCGGTCGTAGCCGCCGTTGCCCGTGAGCAACACGGCCGCCATCTGGTCGGGAATCGTCACGGACATCGGCACCTCGGGCTCACCAACGGACGGCGCCCATCCTGGGCACACGGGCCCCGGGCCGCAAGCACCCGCCCGAGCCTCGGGAGAGCGGCCCGGCCGGGCGACCTAGGGTGGCCGGATGGCACCGGACACGTCGACGATCGCGACCGTCGATCTCTCTTCACCCGATCCGACGCCGGGCCTCGCCGATGCGTTCGCCACGCACGGCTTCGCGGAGCTGACCGGCCACGGCCTCGACACCGGGGCCTTGCAGCGGCTGCGCGACGTCGCCGACCGGTTCTTCGCCCTGCCGGAGCGGACCAAACGCCGGTTCGTCCATCCCGATCCGCTCGCGAACCGCGGCTTTCGCGCCCGCGGCAGCGAGACACTCGCCACCAGCCTCGGGCACCGGACACCGCCCGACCTGTTCGAGAGCTTCAACGCCGGGACCGACCGCGGCCCGTGGACCGATCTCGTGCAGCCCACGCCGTGGGCCGACGAGGTCGTGCCCGGCCATCGGGAGGCGACCCTGGCCGTGCTCCACTCGTTCCGCTCGATCGGTCGACGGCTCGACACCCTCATCGGCGCCCATCTCGGTCTCGACGACCTCGTCGGGTGCTCGACGACGGGGCCGGACATGCTCGCCTGCATCGACTACCGCCCGGGCCCCGATGCGACCGAGACGGTCGAGCCGGGCCAGCAGCGCATGGGCGCGCACAGCGACTACACGACCTACACCCTGCTCGCCGCCGACCCCGTCCCGGGGCTCCAGATCCTCGGTCCCGACGGCGACTGGCTCGACGTGGTGCCCCGTGCCGGTTCGCTGATCGTCAACGTCGGCGACCTGCTCGCCATGTGGACCGACGACCACTGGCCCTCGACCCTGCACCGGGTGATCCCCATGGCCGCCGGTGGAGCGGCCCGACGGCGGTCGGTGGCCTGGTTCCACTACCCCGACCCCGACGTGGTCGTGGCACCGCGCCCGGGCTTCGTCGGCGCGGACGGCCCGCGCTATCCGGCGGTCCGGGTCGAGGACCACGTGCGGGGCAAGCTCGCCGCCCCGAAGACCGGCGAGCTCCCGTCGAGCGTGTCGACCGAGGGCCACCGCCTCGATCGCTGACGACCTCTCGTCGACGAGAACCAGCGCCCGGACGCACGCCCGGGGTGGTCGTCGTCACGTTCCGTCATCCGGATCGCCCCGGGGGTTACGATCCACGCACCGTGATGTGGTTCCTTCTCGCACTTCACGCTCTCGGCATCGTCGCCGCCGGCCTCGCCGGCCGCGCCTCGATGCGAGCAGCGTTGTTGACGGCCGGCATCGCGCCGGCCGTGACCGCGGCGTGGGCGATCACCGAGCTGGCCGGCGACGGTGCACCCGCCACCGCCCGGTGGACCTGGGTCGACGCACTCGGACTCGAGCTCTCGTTCCTCGGGGACGACCTCGCGCTCATGATGACCACGCTGGTCTCGGGCATCGGCGCACTCGTCTTCGTCTACGCGAGCGGCTACTTCTCGCCGACGGCGGCCGGTTCGGTCCGCTTCCCCACCGCCCTGCTCGCGTTCTCCACGTCGATGCTCGGCCTGGTCTGGGCTGACTCGATCTGGACCCTGTTCATCTTCTGGGAGCTCACGTCGGTGACGTCGTTCCTGCTCGTGGGGCACAAGAACACGGCGCCCGCCGTGCTCGATGCCGCCCGTCGGGCGCTCGTCATCACCGGCGGCGGCGGGCTGGTGCTCCTGGCCGGGCTCATGATCCTCGGCGAACAGGCGGGGACCACGACGTTGTCCGAGCTCACCCCGGTCTCCGGCACGGCGTCGTCGGTGGCGGCGGTGCTCGTGCTCGTCGGAGCGGCCACGAAGTCGGCCCAGTTCCCGTTCCACGTGTGGCTGCCCGGTGCCATGGCGGCGCCGACCCCGGTGAGTGCCTACCTGCACTCCGCCACCATGGTGAAGGCCGGTGTGCTGCTGGTCGCAGCCCTGTCGCCCGCCTTCGTCGAGGTCGACGCCTGGCGCTCGGTCGGGCTCGCCTTCGGCATCGTCTCGATGTTCTGGGGTGCCATCGGCGCCCTCCGCCAGCGCGATGCGAAGCTGATCCTGGCCTGGGGCACCGTCTCACAGCTCGGCCTGCTGATCACCGTGCTGGCGCTCGGATCCGGGAAGGCGATCTTCGCCGGCATCTCCCTGCTGTTCGCCCACGCCCTGTTCAAGGCGGCGTTGTTCCTCGTCGTCGGGGAGATCGACATCCGCACCGGGACCCGGGACATCGACGAACTCGGCTCGTTGTACCGGTCGATGCCGATCGCCACCGCCGTGGCCGTGCTCGCCGGTGCGTCCATGGCCGGGGTGCCGCCGCTGCTCGGCTTCATGGCCAAGGAGGCGGCGATCGAGGCCGCCCTCGGGATGGACGGCACCACCCGTGTCGTCGCCCTCGTCGCCATCGTCGGCGGGTCGGTGCTGACGGTGGCCTACACGGTGCGATTCCTGCTCGCCACGTTCGGCCCCGGCCCGACGGTCACCGAGGTCGCACCCCGCCGATGGGCGATGACGGTGCCCGCCGTGATCCTCGGGGCCGCTGGTGTGGCCGGCTACGTGTTCGCCGGGACCGTCACCGGCATCGTCGGCCCGGCCGCCACCGAGTCGAACGCCAAGTCCGCCGTCTACGAGCTGATCCGCTGGCCGGGGCTGAAGACGGCGTTCGTGATCTCGCTCGGCATCGTCGCCGCCGGTGTCGTCCTCGGCCTCGTGATCACCCGCCGCCCGACCGGGGCGGCCCCCCGTCCGCTCGGTGCCCGCACCGCGGATGCCTCGATCGACGGGGTGCTGGCGTTCGCCCCCCGCCTCACCGAGCGGGTCCAGCACGGTTCGCTGCCGGTCTACCTCGCCACCATGGGCCTCGCCGTGTGGATCGCGTCGATGCCGTTCCTCGACGAGCTCCTCCTCGACCACGTCGTGTTGTGGGACCGGCCGGTGCAGGGCGGCCTCGCACTCATCACCGTCGCCGCCGCGGCCGCAGGGGCCTCGGTGCGGTCCCGCCTCGGGTCGACCCTCGCACTCGGAGCGGTGGGGATCGGCGTGTCCGGGTTGTTCGTCGTCCACGGTGCACCCGACCTCGCCCTCACCCAGCTCGTGGTCGAGACCGTGATCGTCGTCGGATTCGTGCTCGGTCTCGGAGTGCTCGGCAAGAACTTCCCGGAAGCCGCCGACGCCTGGCAGACCATCCGGGTCGCCATCGCCCTCGCCGGTGGCTTCGGTGTGACGATGGCCCTCGCGATGTCGGCGCGGAACCCGACCGGCTCGGCCCCGGTCGAACGGATCACCGCCGAAGCCGTCGACGAGGGCGGCGGAAAGAACCTCGTCAACGTGATCCTCACCGACCTCCGAGCGATCGACACGCTCGGCGAGGTCGTGGTGCTCGCCACCGTGGCGATCGGCATCCTCGCCCTCGCGCGGGCCCGCGACGCCGATCCCGATGACGACGCCGTCGACCCGACCACACCGGCGGAGGTGCTCACGTGATCGCCTCCAGATCCCCGATCGTGCGACTCGCCGTCCAGACGGTGACCCCACTGGCGCTGCTCGTCGGCACCTACCTGCTCTTCGCCGGCCACAACCGGCCGGGCGGTGGCTTCGCCGCCGGGTTGGTCGTCGGTGCCGTCGTGACCCTGCGAACCGTCGCCGGACTCCAGCGCCCCTCGCACGCCGATGTGATGGTCGCCGTCGGGATGGCCGTCGTCGTCATCGTCTCGTTCGCCCCGTTGCTCTGGGGCGACAGCCTGCTCGACCAGAAGGTCGTCGAGTGGAAGGTGCCGCTGCTCGGCAAGGTCAAGACCGGCAGCGCCCTCCCGTTCGACATCGGCGTCATGGCGATCGTGGTCGGGTTGATCGTCGCGCTGCTCGACGGGTTGTCCACTCGTCGACGCACCGACGACGGCCCGGGTGAACCGGAGTTGCTGACATGAGCGCCGCACTGCTGTTCACGATCGGTGGGCTCACCACGATCGGCCTGTACCTCATCACCGCCCGGGCGCTCTCGCGGATCATCCTCGGGTTCGTGCTGCTCGGCCACGCCGCCGTCGTCGCACTCCTCGCGAGCGGCGGGCCGCCCGGCGGGGCGCCGATCGCCGGTGGCGGCGAGGCGATCGCCAATCCGGTGGTCCAGGCGCTCGCCCTCACGGCCATCGTCATCTCGTTCGGCCTGACGCTGTTCCTGCTCGCGTTGGCCGGGCGTCAGCAGTCACTCGAGGGCGACGATCTCGTCGAGGACGACATCGAGGACCGTCGGGTGCGGCGTCAGGCCGAGCTCGATGCGGCACGCCAGCGTGCCGCGGCCGAAGCCGACGGACCCGAGCCCGAGAAGGCCTCGGAGGCCGACGCCGACACCGGTGCGGCCCCGCACCCGTCGGCCGGGAGCGGGGAGACCACGTCGTGAACCTCGTGCTCTCCCTGATGATCTGCGCACCGCTGCTGTCGGCGGCGATCGGGTTCGCCGTGCGTCGCACCGCGCCCGTGCGGGACACCGTCACGATGCTCGGGCTGGGCACCGCCGCCGCCTCCGCATGGGTGATGTTCGCCCGGGTCGCCGACGACGGGACGCACGTGATGCGCGTCGGCGACTGGCACCCCGAGCTCGGCATCGTCCTCGTGGCCGACCGCTTCGCCGCCCTCGTGCTGCCCGTCGCCCTCGCCATCATCTTCGTGGTCGAGATCTTCGCGATCGGTCAGCGACGCACGGCGTGGGGCGCCAACCCCGAGTTGTCCGGACCGCTGCTGTGTGTGCTCACCTCCGGGGTCTCGCTCGCGATGCTCACCGGCGACCTCTTCACGCTGTTCGTGTCCTTCGAGCTGATCCTCGTCTCGAGCTATGTGCTGCTGACCCATCAGGGTCGCCAGGAGCAGGTCCGGGCCGGCATGTCGTACGTGGTGATGAACCTGTTCGCCTCCACGCTGTTCCTCTTCGGCCTCGCCTTCGTCTACGCCGCCACCGGCACGGTGAACCTGGCCCTGCTGACCGAGCGCATCCCCGAGCTCGACGGCGGCGTCCGGGTGGGAATCGGCGCCTGGTTCTTCGTCGTGTTCGGCACGAAGGCGGCCGTGTTCCCACTGTTCTCGTGGCTGCCCGACTCCTACCCCACGGCCCCCACCACCATCACGGCGGTGTTCGCCGGTCTGCTCACGAAGATCGGCATCTACGCCATGATCCGGTTCCACACCCTCATG